>JBBSOP010000214.1:0-7977 GCA_038259655.1 Chroococcales cyanobacterium | reverse complement strand
ATGCTGTTATGATTGTGGCGATCGCGATCGTCCACAGCAATTGTCTTTGGGGTGCAAATAAAGTTGCTGTATCTATAGATAATAGTAACTGCCAGTTTAAATCAGGTAAACCTTTGAGTTTTTGGGATGGTACATAGCTGATTAGTTCTGGTTTTTGATTAGTTTTTTGAACTGCTGTGAAAGTATTGACTTTTTTGGTTGTTAGCAGTTGAGCTAAACCAGGATATTCGGCTTTTGCTTCTTGACCCAATACAGCTGGTTGGGAAGTTAAGAAAATTTTTCCTGAATTATCAAGTAAATAATATTGTTGTCCATTACTTGTGTAATTTTTAATTACTTCTGTTAAAGATGTTACAGGCATACGTGCTATGACTACGGCTAGGGTTTTGCTCGTGTCAGGGTCTTTAATGGGTGCAGCTATATAAATACTGGCAACATCAGTCTTTTTTGATTTTTCTGGCTTGCTAATGATAGCAATATCCTTTTGTAGAGTCTGTTGAAAATAATTGCGGTCTTTTTGATTATCTAAAGATTCGCCTGGAGATTGGACAATCAAGTTACCTTCAACATCAAAAACAGCAATGCTATCATAGGCTTTTTCAGCCTCAATCATTTGATTAAAGACTGCTTTTTTTTCTTGATTACTCGTTCTAGCACTAACTTTATAATTTGCCAGAAATGGCATATTTGAGAGTAATTGAATATCTTCGTACCGTCCTAATATTAAACGGTTAATTTTCTCTGTTAATTCAACGGCTGTCGCTGTTTGAGCTTGGGTAATTTGCTGAGTGATTGCTTTATTTGCCAAACTATAAGCGATCGCACCTATGCCCAATACTGGTATTGTACCAATGGCGATCGCTAAAATTGTAGTTTTTGTCCTTAAGCCCAGGCGCTTAAAATCATTCCCAGAAGTTACAGTATCAGACTTATTTGGCAGTTGTACTATACTATCGTTGACTTTTTGGGATGAAACAAACCTTGCTCGATTTTGAGCATTACTACTTTTAGTCATGTCAGTTTTATTAAACATACATAAATTCCCCAGAATAGGTAAATGAAAACACTAAAAATACAACTTTTAGTCAAACCTAATCACTGCGGAGAATAGAAGAATCCACAATAGCTTGGGCATCTAATACCAGCAATATTTCCTCTTGTTGCACAACGCATCCACATAAATAAGGAACTAAACTAGATGCCACTTGTCCAACCGGAGAACCAATATCATCAGGTAGAAACTTAGTTGTACCTTTAATTTCATGTACAACTAAACCTAAAAGCAAAGTTTCTACTTTAATAACAATCACGTTGTATTGTCGTGGTCTATGATCTAAGAACTCTAAGTTGAGCATCTTAGGTAAATCAACTATCCAAATTATCCGACTCCGCCAATTCATTAATCCCAGAATACAAGCAGGTAAATTTGGCATAGAAGTTACAGTTTCAACTGGCAACATCACTGCTTCTTGTGTGTGTTTCATTGAAATCACAGCAGTAGTCTGTTGATTTAGCTGAAATTTGAGATAGCCATCTAGTAATTTATTGGGAATTGGTTGATCCGCAATTGCAATTTTGGAATTATTCATTGATTTAAAACACCACTGATTTAATCGCCCGCAAAAGTTGCTCGCGTGTATATGGCTTAGTCATATAGACATCAGCACCTTGTTTCATTGCCCACAATCGGTCAATTTCTAGATTTTTAGAACTACATATTACTATGGGTATTTTCTGAGTTACCGTATTTTTTTTCAGCGCGCGACATAGTTCAAATCCACTCATCCCCGGCATCACAACATCGGTAATAATCACATCTGGCTTTTGTAATAAAGCTTTTTCGAGAGCTTCTTTTGCACCACTAGACTTAATTACGTTGTAACCACTTTCTTGAAGATAATGGCTCATTAGTTCCAATTCACTGGGGGAATCCTCCGCAATTAAAACCGTAACAACTAAGGTAAGACTCACTGAATAAATCTCCTCAAAATAAGTTAAATTCAAATTTCTTAAATCACAACTAATTTATATTTAACTAACCAATATGTTTAAACACTACTTTTAGTAATTCTGGTTGTGTAAAAGGCTTAGTTAAATAGCCTGAAGCTCTAACCATTTTGGCTTTTGCTCTATCAATGAATCCGGTTCTACCAGTTACCATAATAATTGGTGTTTCTTTAAAAGCTGAATGTCTACGTAATAAAGAACATAGCTCATATCCATCTAGATTTGGCATTTCTACATCTAACAAAATTAAATCTGGTTTGCTGCGGAGAATTTGCATTAAAGCTTTTAAAGGATCATTAATTGTGACTACTGAAAAAGCATTTTCACCCAAAAATAGTTTGATAGAATTTAACACTGTTTGACTATCATCTATACAGGCAATTGTATAGAGGCTTTTTTTGACAAATGGCTCGGTAACTTTGTTATTTTTATTTTCAGCAGGTTCAAAATTATTTTGTCTTGGTAATAGTTGCCAATTTTGAGGCGACTTAGTTGTAGAGGAACTTAAAGAACCTACACTGTCATTAACTGGTGACTGGATATTTTGTCGATGTCGTAACTGCTTTTGACAATATTCGAGTATTAAACGCAAGTCTAAATGGCAAAATTTGGGTAGTTCATCCCAGGAATTTTCGGGATAAAACTCATAGCTTCCTTCTTTGACTACCAAAAATGACTCTAAAACTTCTTTAGCCAGTCCTTCTATGAGGTTTCCTGCTTGGGTTGGGGTAAGATAATCTTGCTCAACTAACCAGCAAATTGCCTGATAATCTGCGTATTGTATCGACTGATTGCCACTTGTTGGTTCAAACATCAATCGTGTATGTACGCGAGTAGCACTATTCAGCGTAGGAATATTTTGGCTTAAACGCCGCAAATGGTTGTCAAGGCGCTCAAACAGATGATCTGAATAAGAGGCGTAAGTAAGTTTACCATCCTCTAGATTGATTGACCAAGAAAACTCACCAGTAAATACCCGCAAACAACCTGTAGCATGGCGATTAGTTAATTGTGCCAATAGCGATAATGGATGTAGTTTCTGGATTAATCGGTAGCTATGTAGTGGGGTTGTACTCATTTTGCTTTCACTTAAGCTAAATTCCATACGTATCAGCCAAATTTGGGCAGAAATTGTGTCACAATTACGATCAAAATATTAATTAACAGTTTGTTGTTGGATTAAATACAAGAGTTTCAGTCAGGACTTGTAATAAACTCAATCAAAACAGCATTTAATTAAGATCGTTAAACTTATCACAACCGTAGCTTGTTGTTGTTTTCTTTACAGTTCGCACTGAGATAAATGCACATCTTTGGAGAATAAGTTAAGGAAAGGTAAAGACTAAATCTAGTCATTGGTCTGAGAGTAACTTTTACTGCTAAGTTACCAAAATCCAACTTGTTTTCTCTCAGTATTTGCACTTAAAGATAATCTAATTACCTTATTCAGATAGAATCTGATCGCTAATTCAGTAAGACTCCTGAAAATTCATATAAATTAATCATGAAACTTAACTCAGCTTCTAGTTGTGATTTTCTATATGATTCCCACTGAAGCGATGAATATTAATATAGTCAGCAAAAATTCAGCAGTTTATCTAGATAACACTGAGCTAATCTGCGTTAGCGGAGCTTAACGTACCCCTCCGGGGAAGCAAGCTACGCGTAGCGTCTCGTAGAGAAGTTATCGCTTAATTGTATTGACGAGACTTAAACTAAAAAGAAAGCCTCAATTTAATCATGTGGACTGAAATTGATACTTATATTAGCCAAGCGACTGGCAAAAAATTTCAAACTCAGCACAAGCGCAGTGTTAGTGGTGGGTGTATCAACCAAGGTTATGCTGTCTCAAGTGGCGATTTAACATACTTTGTTAAACTCAATCAAGCATCTCAAGTTGCTATGTTTGCAGCTGAAGCACTGGGTTTAAAAGAAATGTTAGCAACAGCCAGCATTCGTGTTCCTCAACCTATTTGCTGGGGTACGGCTGGTAATTCTAGCTATATTGTGCTGGAATGGCTGGAAATAGGCAAAAGTAATCCCAACTCTTTGCAAGAGATGGGACGTAAGCTAGCAGCGATGCATAAAACTACTAGCGCTCAAGGTTTTGGTTGGAAAATTAACAATACTATTGGTTCTACTCCCCAAATCAATACTTGGACAGCAGACTGGGTAGAATTTTATGCTCAACATCGCCTCGGTTATCAATTTCAGTTAGCTAGACGAAGAGGTGGTAACTTTCCCAAACAAGATCAGTTACTAGCAGCTATTCCTGAATTATTGGCAAATTACGAAGTACAACCTTCTTTAGTACATGGTGATTTATGGGGCGGAAATGCTGGGTGTACTGTGTCGGGTGAACCAATGATATTTGATCCAGCGACTTATTTTGGCGATCGCGAAGTTGATATTGCCATGACAGAATTGTTTGGTGGATTTCCAGCAGCGTTTTATCAAGGTTACAACGAGATTTTTCCTTTAGATGCAGGCTATGAGCAGAGAAAAACGCTCTATAATCTGTACCACATTTTGAATCACTTCAATTTATTTGGTGGCGGTTATAGTTCCCAGGCGAACCGGATGATTGACCAGATTTTGCGCTGAGAAAAAACCCGCCACTTGTGAGGAAAAGTCACAAGGGCGGGTATTAATCAGTAATGAAAACCAAATAGATCAATATTTATCTGGTGACATATCCATAGAACCATGTCCTTCAGTAAATCCTCCTGCACTACCTTCTTTGAGGAATCCGCTGTAGGCTTCCATGCCATGTTCGCTGATATCTAAGCCTTCTAGTTCTTCTTCTCTAGAAACTCTAATACCTAAAGTTGCCTTCAGTACTAACCAAAAGATGGTGCTGAGAAGAACGGTCATTCCACCTACCGAAACAACACCAATTAGCTGAATACCAAATTGTCCTAAGCCACCACCGCTAAATAAACCTTTTGCTGGTCCTGCGCCCTCAGCATACCAGGAAAAAATACCAGGGCCAACCGACCACAAACCAACTGCTAAAGTTCCCCAGATACCGCAAACTAAGTGAACTGAGGTAGCTCCCACTGGGTCATCAATGCCGAGTTTATCAAAGAAGGTGACAGCGAAAACTACCACTACTCCGGCAATGAAACCAATAACTAAAGAACTGGCAATACCAACGTAAGCACAAGGGGCTGTAATCGCAACCAAGCCAGCCAAAATACCATTGATAATCATTGACAAGTCTGGCTTACCCAAGTAAAGCCAAGCTGTAGCAGTAGCGGCAATTCCACCCGCAGCAGCAGCCATGTTGGTTGTTAAAGCAATGTGGGTAATCGCATTCGGGTCAGCAGCCATTACTGAACCGGGGTTGAAACCAAACCAACCTAACCAAAGAATCAAACAGCCCAAGGTCGCAATACTCATATTGTGACCTGGGAGGGCAACAACTTGTCTATCTTGGTATTTGCCGATGCGTGGCCCCAAAAATGCAGCCCCCATTAAAGCTGCCCAACCACCAACCGAGTGAACCACAGTTGAACCAGCAAAATCCCAAAAACCCATATCGGCTAGCCAACCAGCACCCCAAATCCAATGTCCGGTGATTGGGTAGGCAATACCTACGAGTAGCAGACTGAAAATGAGGAAGTCAACAAACTTAATTCGTTCAGCAACTGCCCCAGAAACAATGGTTGCTGCGGTGCCGGCAAACACCAATTGAAATAAGAACTTGGCAGCTAGGGGTACACCAGTCCAACTAATGGCGCTGAAAACGCCTTTATAGGCATCTCCAGTTGCCGGACTATTATCCAATCCTTTGAGGAAAAATCCGTTTAAGCCAATAAAGTCATTCCCATCACCAAACATGAACCCGAAACCGATTACCCAAAAAGCTATAGTAGCCAGAGCAAATACAATCAAGTTTTTAGCAAGAACGTTGACAGCATTTTTCTGACGACAGAAGCCGGTTTCTAACATCCCAAAACCAGCATTCATGAAGAATACCAAAAAAGCAGCGATCGCTACCCATAGTGTGTCAACAGCAACTTTGAGGTTATCTGTAGCGACTTTGAGTTCCGCTGTTGTTGGCGCTGCGGCTGGAGTTTGGGCAATTGCAACATAACCCCAACCCAACACAATTAGACAAGCTAGGGGTAAACAAGCTTGCCAGCTAGGAGAAAGTCGCTTAATTGTTGAGGCAAATACCTGGAATTTTGAGTTAAATTGTGTATTTTTAGCGTAATTCTTTGCCGATAGATGCCTACTTTTTATTTTCGATTTCTGTTTGTACATGAATTTGAACGTCTTCCTCCAACAAATAGGAAAAAACAGGTTAACCAGAAAAAACCAACGACTAAGGTTAAATTTAGTGGTTTTTGATATTTTTCATTTAGACCGCTTATTTGCCAACCATAAATTCAAATAACCTAAATAGGAGTTTAGGAAATTAGTGGTGCTTCTGTAAATATTTTTGCGGATGTTCTTAAGAACTTATTACGTAGTTTCCGAAACAGTCAAGCCTCCTTCACTTAATCTTTAATTACATTTTGGATATATAAATGCTTAAGATTGTCAATATCTGTAGCAGAGAACAGGGAATAGGCTTGATCCTTCCGCTACGCTTAGGGTCATCAACTCCGTGATAATCGTCATACATCAAAAACATGGTAGAAAGTAACCAGTAAAACTTTGTCTACCGAAATATTCCTCTTTCTAAAGTCCAAAAGCTACTTGATAGTAATCAATTGCAAGTATTACTCCAATAAAGGTAGATGCACGAATAAATTTGATTGATTCTCTATTTACCAAAAGTCTAATTCTGTATTATTAGATACTTTTTGCTTTTGATGGTTCTTAGAAAAGTTGTGAAGTAATAGGACTAAAAAAGCTGTAATATTTACAGCGTAAGACTTTTTCGATACCGGGAAATAAAAGTTAAGAATAATATTAAATTTTTATAAATAAAGTTATCACCTGACTGTGGATGTTACCAATGTGTTATTTAATTTCTAGTCGCTTGTTCTACATCTCCTGGCTGGGCGTAGATATATCTAGGTTGTGCAACGTCGCGGCTTGAGTTTAGACATTCCCAATGTATTGTTTGATTTCCACAGACTGATTGTAAAGTGCGATCGCTCGACGTAGATCCTGATTCTTTCATTTATAAAATAAAGATGTACTAATAACTGAGGAAGAGTAAACCCATCATGCTAGAGTACAATCCATTAGCTTGCTTGCCCTCATCAGAGGAACTACCAGACTCTGACGATACGCCAGTGGATAATGAATTACAAGATTTAATTCCAGGTTTACTCAAAGTTATCTTAGCGATGGTTTGGGCAGAACGCATGGATTGGTTTTTTGGTATAGATATGGGAATTTATCATAACCCAGATTTACCAGCAATAGTCCCAGATGGATTTTTGAGTTTGGGCGTAGAGCGCTTTTACGATCAAAACCTCCGTCCTAGTTATGTGCTTTGGGAGGAGAAGAAATTACCGATGTTAGTGTTGGAGGTAGTGTCTAAAACATACCGTGGTGAGTACTCAACCAAAAAAGCCGAATATGCAAGATTGGGAATTTTGTATTATGTGGTTTACAATCCATTTCGTCGTCGCAAGCCACGCTTAGAAGTTTATAAATTAATTAATAATGCTTATGAATTACATGATGGTAATCCAGTTTGGTTGCCAGAGATTGGTTTAGGAATAGACATGGAACAGGGAACTTATCTAGGTATTCAGCGAGAATGGTTGTATTGGTATGACGAGCAAGGTGAACGGTTTTTAACACCAGAAGAAGATAAAAAACTTGCTCAACAAAAAGCTCAACAAGCACAGCAAGAAACCCAATTATTAAGAGAACGGTTGCGATCGCTCGGCATAGATCCTGATTCTCTCATTTAAATTGCGATCAAAATTCATTTATAAAATAAAGATGTACTAATAACTGAGGAAGAGTAAACCCATCATGCTAGAGTACAATCCATTAGCT
>JBBSOP010000213.1:0-8025 GCA_038259655.1 Chroococcales cyanobacterium | reverse complement strand
CTCAATTTTTCTATACATTTTTTATACTGATGTTAGGGTTTTGAGCCATTTTACCTGATTTTCTTGCACTTTTACCCAACCTATAGACCTCAACTAATATTTCTACAAGGGTTTCAGCTTTAATCAGCAAGCCCTAAGTATACTAGCTGCACTAGTTAACTGTAAAACTCCTTGATTCAGTTGTAAATTTTGCCCAATTTCTTCTATCTGAGTTTCAATACTACCTAAACGCCGTTAACATCAGCAAATCCTTTTGTTGTAACAACAGTATTCGCTCCTGAAGTAACTAGATTTGCTCCTGAAACTATAAGATTGAGTAAATTATTAGGTGAACCACTTGGTTTTGGTACTGGAGAATTATTTGTTACGTCTCTTAGCCAAGTAACGACCTGTTTTGTGGAAGCATCTACGACTACACCGCCAACCCTTGTAAGAGTTCCATCTGCCAAGCCTTTGACAATCCAATTTGCAAGCGTAAAAGTAACTGTAAGTGCTAAACTCATAATTTTTTCCTAGTTGATAAACCCTCAAACCACATGTCCGGTGATCCGCTACTTAGATTATAAGCAGCAAATATCAGCGCTTTATTCAGTATTCCCAGTTCGAGTTTAAATATTTCTAAATTCTTGCTTTTTCTGCCATTAATTTTGAGGGGTTGCGAGATCCCCGACTTCTTGAAGAAGTCGGGGATCTGATCGCCTAAAATAAAGTAATACCCAAACTTACGAAAAGTTTGGGTATTACTAAAGATGAAATGAGATTGTAAGTTACCAACGAATTACAAATAATAGCAATTGGCTAATAAGCACCGCTATTTCTATTAAATAGAACAGCTATAGTTTTGAAAATTAACTTCAAATCATACAGTAAACTCCAATTCTTTTGATATAGCAAATCCAGACGAATTACATCTTCAAAACTGCGGACTGTAGACCGTCCATTTACTTGCCATTCTCCAGTCATACCGGGCTTAACATCCAAACGTTGCCATTCTGGTACTTCGTAACGTTCTACTTCATCAGGTGTGGGTGGTCTAGTACCAACTAAACTCATATCTCCTTTTAAAACGTTCCAAAATTGAGGTAATTCATCTAGGCTGGTACGCCGCAGAAAGCGCCCTACTTGTGTAATTCTGGGATCGTTCTCATTCTTAAAAAATGCACCTTGTACTTGATTTTTGACTTGGGCTTTCTTAGCTTCCGCATCTACACACATAGAACGGAATTTCCAAATTTTAAACCGTTTACCCATCCAACCACAACGGATTTGTTTAAAGAGAATGGGGCCGGGATCATCAATTTGAATCGCAATTACTATAAAAATAGACAAAACTCCTGTAATTATCAAACCCACTAATGCACCCACAATATCTATGAAGCGTTTCATCCAAGATGTTACAGAGGGATGAGTAGCTGGTAGCTGTTCTATCTTACGGGAAACATTCTTAGGTACATCTGCTTTTATTGGTGGTGTTTCACTGTTAGACTCGATCGGAAAAACTTGATCTAATCCTGTGAGGTTAAGTACTGCCGTAACTTGAGGTGTAACATTCCCCAAAATCAAGACAATCCCTTTTTCTTGAGCAGTTTTGAAATTACTCACTAAAGCACCTAAACCACTACTATCCATAAAAGTAGTTTGCTGAAAATCAATGACGATTCGTTTAGGATAAGAATCTGCTTGAATTAAGTCTTGGAAGGTTTGCTTAAAGCCCACCGCCTCAAGCACGCTTAATCGCGCTGGCATCTGCAATATTGCCGTTTCATTTAGAGAAGTAATAGGAAATTCTGCTTCTGTGGGTTGGCTAGTCATGAAGCTTTGCACTTTCGTTGCCATGTAAATTTAATCTGCCAAAAGTTTAATTTGTTCTAAAAAATTACGTACCCTCATATTAACTAGATAATTTAGATACGCAGGAATTAAAAGCTAATAGTTTAGCTACCGAGGATGAAAGCAAATATTGGCAGCGACGATTCACAATAGAACAAGAAGTTAAAAAAACGTACCTGTTTTTGTGCCAACGCTGCGCGATCGCATTGCTAATATCCCATGACTGCTAAAACTACAGTTCCACCTACTGCACGCCTGATTGAGGTCTTTTCTGCTATTCAAGGGGAAGGACTGAATGTCGGGACACGTCAGATTTTTATTCGTTTCGCTTATTGTGACTTGCGCTGTCACTTTTGCGATAGTGCCAACACTTGGAGTGCGCCCCCTACCTGTCGGATAGAGCGATCGCCTGGATTACGTAATTTTGAAATCCACTCGAATCCTGTCCCACTGCCCATTTTAGTCGAATGGGTTGAAAGCCAAAATCTACCTTGTCTACACGATAGCATTAGCTTAACCGGAGGCGAACCCCTTCTTCATGCAGCTTTCTTAAAGGAATTTTTGCCCCAAGTGCGATCGCTTACAGGTCTGCCTGTATATCTAGAGACTGGTGGACATCGCCCAGAGCAATTAGCTATGATTTTGCCCTATCTTGACTCTGTAGGTATGGATTTAAAACTGCCTAGCGTCAGCGGTGAGAGCCATTGGCAAGAACATATAAAGTTTCTGCAATTATGCCAATCTTCATCTTTAGAGACTTTTGTGAAGATTATTATTTCTAGTCATACAGATCCAGCCGAATTAGAACACGCAGCTTCCTTGGTAGCAGATATCAGTTCTGATATCCCAGTTTTTTTACAACCTGTCACACCTTTAGCAGCCTCTGATCAATTAACTCTAGAGCCTATACTTGCCCCTGCTCCAGAGCAAGTTTTGATGTGGCAAGCTTTAATGAAAAAGTTTGTGCCTTACGTCCGTGTTGTACCCCAGACTCATAAAATGTTAAATCAGCTGTAAATTTGATGGTAGTAAGATCCCCGTCTTCTTGAAGAAGACGGGGATATCGCAGCCTATCAAAATAATTTAACGTGAGTTCGACGGTTGGAAAAAACCCCGCTTCGATTCCTCTCCCCCAAGGTGGAAGAGGCTTTGAAAGCTTGATTTTTTCGTTAAAAACTAGAAAATTTTTGCCCCTCTCCGCGTCGGAGAGGGGTTGGGGAGAGGTTCATCGAACTCACGTTAATTTAAGTTCTTAGTCAAAACTTTAGTTCTGAGTTTTAAGCACTAAAGTGCTGACTACAAACAAATTAAATAATAATTAAAGATTTGTTGGGGTGGGTAATACCCACCCAGTCTACTTTCTGGTGTTTACAGTCCACCATCATCGATTGTCTTAGATTTAGCTTTTGCCTTGTTGGCGCTGCGTTTGAGGGCAGAGAGTCTTGCCTCATATTTAGACCGTTGGCGCTTACTAGGAGTATTATCGATCATGGTTTTTAAGGCACTACCTAGACTCTTGTAGGCGTTAGGGAGGCTGTAACCAAAGCGAGTTGCCAAGGCGATCGCTTTATCATCAGCATCAACTAATTCCACAAGTTGTTTGCCCCCATTATTCCTTTGGTACAGTCGCCAGCCGGAAATGCCACATAGTGCTAAAGCCAACACTAGTAACAATCCATCCTGTACCCACAATTCACCTACAGCACCGCCTAAACCGATAGCCAATGCTGCCATTTCCCAACCATCTTTGGGAATCGTGTCATTTTGAACGCGGGCGACTTCATGCCAGAACAATAGATTACGCTGATCCATTGCGAGAGCATCCCATTTCACCAGGTCAATTTGAATTTCTACCTGGTCTTTGCCAATTTCTTCGCTGCGGATCAGGGGTGGATTGACCTCAGTTGTGCCTTCAACCGTGACCCAGCTCTGCAATTCTGGCGGTAGTAAGCCTTTCAACCGCCGGAGTTCACTCATTTCCGCCTTGGCAGAGGAGGTTGCATAGGATGTCATAAAATCCAGCCCTAGAAAACTTCAGTATATAGTGAGGGTATCACTTTGGAGTATAGCTATTTCAGTGACCATTTGCCTCACTCGCTGGGAAAACTTCCGCGCTTTTTCCTAGCTTCCATTGCTCTTTCTAGAATTTCTAGCAATCCAGGAGCCTCTTCTTGGATACTCAATAACATTCTTTCCCCAAGTTCTAAGTTTCCCGGATCTTGACCTGTTACCATTACTTCTTTGAGACGAGGTAAGGCTATGTTATCGACAATTTGAATTAATCCACTCAAACAACGGTGAAATTGCCTTTCTGTGAGAATCGAGTCTTCTAGGGGAAATTCAATAATGGCACGGATTTCACCATCAGATGGGTCATATTCCCATTGCAGCATTTTAGTTTCCCAAGAAATTGCCAGCATTGTCTGTAGAATCACTCCCTTGTAAGGATGATCTTGAACTCCCCCCAAAACTTGAGGCGCAAAGACCCGGAAAAATTTTCCCTCCTCATCCAATTGAACAACTATCAAAAAGTCTTCTAGGTTATCAGCTTCTACACCTGTGATAATCCGGTCTTCTTCATCATCAAATCGGTAGTCCCAACCTAGTTTGTCTAAGTAATTAGCAATCTGTTTGAGATTAGCTCCCATAAAAGCCTCATAAGGAACGGTGGAGCGGCTGTTACCAGAACTAGTTTAACCTGCTAGCGGCAGATGCTTAGGTTGGTGTAGCTACTGCTCCTCTTTTAGAAGTATGCAATGAATTTTTGCATAATTTCTTAGCTATTTGACTCATTTATCTAGATTCCATGAACTGAGCAAGTTTTGCCCTAGAAAGTAAGGATTAGAACAATACATCTGACAATTTCTAATAAATAAATAAGATCCCTGACTTATTAAAGAAGTCGGGGATTTTAGCATCATAAAAAGTAAAATACCGTAAAAATGCGGAAAAAGTTTTATATTACAAACATCTACTTGTTTTACACAATTATTTTACTCACCGATACATTTATTATTTTCTAATTTCTTTGAAGTTTATGCAAAAATCAGCTTTAATCCTAGCGATCGCCCCTTTAATCTTGACCATGACTGCTTGTAGCGGTAATTCAGAACAAACAGCAAACACAAGCGATCGCTGGGATACAGTCAAAAGCCGTGAGAAATTAATTTGCGGTGTTAGTGGCGAAGTACCAGGGTTTAGCTTTGTGGGAACTGATGGGAAGTACAGCGGCATGGATGTGGATGTTTGCCGCGCTGTAGCAGCAGCCATGTTTGACAATCCAGATGCAGTAGAATTTCGCAATCTCAATGCTAAAGAGCGATTTACAGCTTTGCAAACCGGAGAAGTCGATGTTCTCAGTCGTAATACTACTTGGACATTAAGTCGTGACACCTCAGTTGGTCTAGAGTTTGCGCCTGTTGTCTTTTATGACGGTCAAGCGATCATGGTTAATAAAAATAGTGGCATTAAGTCTTTAGCAGACCTGAAAAATAAGGCAATCTGCGTTCAAACTGGTACTACTACCGAGCAAAATTTAGCAGACCAAATGCGAAAACGGGGCATTACCTACAAACCCGTTGTTTTTGAAGACGTTAATATTACCTTTGCGACTTATGCTGAAGGTCGTTGTCAAGGCATTACAGCGGATCGTTCGGCATTAGTAGCTCGGCGCACAACTCTACCTAAACCAAAAGATAACGTGATTCTTGATGAAATCATTTCTTCCGAGCCGCTTGCACCAGCAGTCGCTAAAGGAGATCCTAAGTTAGCAAATACTGTCAAGTGGGCAGTTTATTCCTTAATTAAAGCCGAAGAGTTAGGCATTAATTCCCAGAATGTGGGACAGTTTGCCAATAGTAACGACCCAGATATTAAACGCTTTTTGGGTACAGAAGGCAATCTTGGTCAGGGGCTTGGTTTAACAAATGACTTTGCTGCCAGAATAGTCAAACACGTCGGTAATTACGGCGAGATTTACGATCGCAATTTAGGGCCAAAGACCAAACTCGATCTAGCTCGTGGTGAAAATAAACTATGGAAGCAAGGAGGATTGCTCTATTCTCCACCATTCCGATAAGAAGCAGAGGGGCTAGGAAAGAAGCAGGAGAGAAGGGAGTGTGGGAAGAGAGGGAAGAGAGGGAAGAGAGGGGAGAAAGATTTCTTCCCCATCCTCCCACACCCCCCACACCTCCCACACCCCCCACACCCTGCCCTATGCCCCATGCCCCATACCCAATGCCCATTAACCAATGACAAATTCCAAACCACCTATCTGGCGCGATCGCCGATTTTGGTTGATTGCAACGCAATTAATTGCCGTATTTTTAGCTGTGATTGTGGTAACAATAATTTGGGGTAATCTTATCCGCAATTTGCAGCAATTAGGCATTCAATTTGGATTTGATTTTCTCAAACAGCAAGCTTCATTTGATATTGGTGAAACGATAATTAACTACAATCCAACTGATACCTACAGTCGTGCTTTGTGGGTGGGGTTAATTAATTCATTGCGGATCGCAGTGATTGGAATTTTCCTGACTACAATTGTGGGGATAACTGCTGGAATTGCCCGGTTATCGGATAACTGGTTATTAAGGAAAATCGCCCTAGTATATGTAGAAATTTTCCGCAATACACCTTTATTATTGCAATTGCTGTTTTGGTACTTTGCCGTTTTCTTAAGTTTTCCCAAGCGAGAAGATCAGATTTCTGTTTGGGGGTTTGCTGGTTTAAGTCAAAATGGCTTAGAACTTCCTTGGTTTACTTTGTCTCCAGAGTTTTCGGCTTTGCTCCTAGGGTTGGTTTTCTACACGGGTGCATTTATTGCCGAAATTGTCCGAGGCGGGATTCAATCAGTACCTAAGGGACAATGGGAAGCAGCGCGATCGCTGGGGCTAAAACCAGGATTAGTGATGCGGCTAGTAATTTTCCCTCAAGCTTTGCGGGTAATTATTCCACCATTGACAAGTCAATATCTAAATTTGACGAAAAATTCTAGTTTAGCGATCGCGATCGGCTACCCTGATGTTTATTTTGTCGCTTCTACCACTTTTAACCAAACAGGAAAAGCCGTAGAAGTTATGTTGCTAATCATGCTTACCTATCTCACTCTCAGTTTAACTATCTCTGTAGTGATGAATTTGTTTAATCGCACCGTGCAAATTCCAGAAAGGTAAGCAATTAAGTCAGTTATCAGTTATCAGTCCTGACGGGGTATCGGCGTAGGTTTAGACCCGCCACCAACGCATTCCACCAATTGGTGTGGTGTTTCGCCAGTGATTTTACTGGTAACTGTTCACTGTTCACTGTTCACTGATAACTGATAACTGCTGTTGTTGATACATTTGTTGTTCTTGCCACAATAGAGCAAATAAATGTACCACCGCAAAAAGTATGGCAGCAATCGAAATAATGTAACTGTGTATGGTGTTCAAGTGTTGGACGGTGACACTGCTAATTGCACCACCACCTGTTAAAATATCCCGCAATTGTTCACCAATCAAAGGAATTGCTTCAATGTTTCCTAGCTCAATGCTAAAACGCCAATATCCTGTTTGAGTCCAGTCTAAAATCATTGATGTCCAATCTAAGGCGATCGCACTTAAGGTAAATAAAATCCCACTTACCCAAGCGATTAGCCAACTCTCGCGAAATTGCCGACTTAAAAACATGACTACAATTTGCACAAGGGCGATCGCAATTGCCGCATTACCAGCAATATCATGCGCTCTGTGGAACAACCAGCCGTATGTTATCTCTGTATCAATTGTTCTGAGTGAATTATAAGCACCGCCTGCTGTCGGTTCGTAGTAAAAAGACAGCAAAACTCCGGTAGATAAGTAAACTAAGCACAAGGTAAGAATTACGACTGAGAGTATAGTTGCTAGTCGCCGCAAAATCCGATCAAACTGGGTGCTTTGCATGGCTGACCTCTCTAAGTTGTGATTTAAAGTGTATTTTTATTACAATTTTAACTAAGTTTTATTAAAAAATCTTGCAAATTTCTATAAAAAGTCCACACCACTTGCAGGATAGAGTTTTGTCAATAGTCATGACAACTGATCCATGTAGCATCAATAAAAAATCAAGTTTTTTAAATCAAATAATTTACCCAAGCTTTTAATGATTCCGGGGAGCCATACCAAATTCCCTGACTTCTAGGAGAATGCCTAACTCCTGGAATCACAAGATTTT
>JBBSOP010000212.1:0-8037 GCA_038259655.1 Chroococcales cyanobacterium | reverse complement strand
TCATCGATATCAGACTTATCTAATCTTTGGCAGCGTCGGCTGAATGACCGTGTACCTGTAGAATACCTGCTTGGCAGTGCTAAGTGGAGAAAATTCTCTCTGCTGGTTTCTCCAGACGTTTTGATTCCGTGCCCTGAGACAGAGGGTTTAATTGACATGGCGATCGCTGCTGTCGAAAAAGGCTCACCCGACTTGGTTGAAGGACATTGGGCAGATTTAGGTACAGGCTGTGGAGCGATCGCCATCGCTCTTGCTGATGCCTTTCCCCGGATTGTTATTCATGCAGTAGATTATGACGCGGCTGCTCTGAGGGTAGCTCAAGCAAATGCCGAGCGATATAAAATGAGCGATCGGATTCGGTTTTATCAAGGTTCTTGGTTTGAACCCTTGATGGCTTTTAAAGGCAAGTTTAACGGCATGATTGCTAATCCACCTTATGTCCCTCAAACTTTGGCTCCCAAAATGCAACCCGAAGTCGCTCATGAGCCACAATCTGCTGTATACGGTAGCGGCCAGGACGGTCTTGATCACATTCGCCATCTCGTAGCTTTTGCACCTGATTACCTAGCTTCTGGAGGAGTCTGGTTACTTGAAATGATGGTAGGTCAAGCCGAAGCCGTGAATCACTTACTAGAAAAACAAGGTAATTATCGAGATATTCACATTCATTCCGATTATGCAGGACGGAATCGTTTAGCGATCGCCTATCGCGCTTAAAAAATAGAATAGGCAAGGTGGAAACGCCTTGCCTTGTTTTCTATGACCAGGACTTACGCAAAATACCTCTCAGACTCTTATTCCTCTGTGGTAGCCTACGGCAAGCCGCTGGAGCGTCTACAATTTTACGTGACTTGTGCGTAAGTCTTAATGCCATTAAATTGTTTTAAAGTATTACAATTATCTCGTTTTCTCAAAGTTTACATATAAAAACTACTAAATACCCCCATGTCAAGGTATTTTAACTATGTTTCACAAAATCTTAGTTGCAATAGATAGATCTGAAATAAGCCAACATGTTTTTGAACAAGGTATATTGTTAGCAAAAGCAACTAATGCTGAAGTCATGTTGCTGCATGTTTTATCTCCCCTAGAAGATCCTTATATCAGCCCTGTATTTACACAACCAGATGCTATTTATCCAACTTTACAAACTCCACCGATGGATAGCTATAACTATGTTCAAGAGTGGGAAGAAATAAGGAAACAGAGACTAGATTGGCTGCGATCGCTCGCTGATACAGCCATTAATGCAGGTGTAAAAACTGGCTTTTCTCAAAATTTAGGTGATGCAGGCCGCATCATTTGTGAGTTAGCTAGTAGTTGGCCAGCAGATTTAATCGTTGTTGGCCGTCGAGGTCGTGCGGGAATCAGTGAGTTTTTTCTAGGTAGTATAAGTAATTACGTGTTGCATCATGCTCATTGCTCAGTTTTGGCAATCCAAGGACAAATGATAGATACAGCAGCAAGCCCTTAAAATACCTTAGAGACTTGAAAGGGATTGCCACATTTAGCAATATTTGTGTAAATTTGATGTGTAAATTTTATCATGTTTTTCTCTTATCCTCAGTATCAGATGCTAAATTTTTAGTCATACAAGATTAGAAGAATACAACCTCTTTGCATCTGTAAATTTTATCAGTACACACAGAGAAAAAATATTTTAAACTTTACTAGTTATATACTGATATTAGCTATTCCCTAAATATGGACACCCTTACCTATCTGCATTTAGCTGAAACTTATGACGCATCCACTAATTCAAAACAGGTAACTATAGCCGATTTTTATTTGTGTTTTCGAGAACTAGACTGGACAAAAGATCAAAGTAAAGCCTTGATGCTGTTATTCTCTTTTGCTGTTGGTCTAGGTTTTTTTAATTGGTCTAATCCACGGCCAGCTTTAAGCAAAGGTGAAAAAAGTTCTCAAGTAACGTTTCTCCAGCAAAAATTGCACGCAGTCGGATATTTTAAAGAACCCATCACAGGAAAATTTGATGCTGCAACAAAAGCAGCGGTAATCAGATTTCAGAAAGCTAATAAGTTAGTCATTGATGGGATTGTTGGACCCAAGACATTATTAGCCCTAAAATCTAGTTCAGTAACACCCGCAGTCTCTCAATCGATTTTTCCACCTGCGGCGATCGCAAATAAACCCCAACAACTAGAAAATCATAATCAACAAGAGCCTCGCCAAAAAACTGTTTCTAGTCATCAAACCCAAAAGATGACGCTGACAAAAACTATTTCTGGCAAAATTTCGCCTAAATCTGTGGTGTATTCGGGTAATGGTTTATTCTTTGCCCAAAACATGATGTATAACCATACGATAACCGTATATAACCGAGAACACGAATTAGTCAAAGTCATTCCTGATGAAGTAAATTTATCAAAATACGGTTATTCAAAGTTCAAAGGTAACTATAAAGGTGCGCCAGTTGAGGCTAGTTTTTCTCATAATGGCAAATACGCCTGGGTTTCTAACTACAAAATGTATGGTAAAGGTTTTAATAAACCCGGTAGCGATCAATGTAATCCATCTCAAAAGACTGACAAAAGTTTTTTATATCGAATTAATACTGGTACTCTCGATATTGATCATGTAATCCAAGTTGGATCTGTTCCTAAATTTGTAGCCACTTCACCTGATGAGCGTTTGGTACTAGTTAGTAATTGGTGTTCCTGGGACTTGAGTATTGTAGATACAGAAAAAAATCAGGAGATCAAGCGAATTAAACTAGGACCATATCCTAGGGGAATTGTTGTAGATGCAGCTTCAGAAAAAGCGTATATTGCTGTCATGGGTTCTTACGAAATTGCCGAAGTAGATCTAAGAACTTTTTCAGTAAAATGGCTACGAAACATTGGTCGTTCCCCACGTCATTTAAATATAGATCCAGCAGGAAAATATCTTTATGCTTCCTTAAATGGTGAAGGTAAAATTGCCAAGATTAGTTTGCCAAACGGTAAGTTAATCAAAAAAATCTCCACAGGCAATGCTCCGCGTAGCATGGTTTTATCAGATAATGGTCAACGGCTTTATGTGGTCAACTATAGCGACAACACAGTTAGTAAAATTCGCACCCATGATATGAAGGTAATTCAAAAATTGAATGTTGGTGCTAATCCCATTGGCATTACCTATGATCCTGAAACTAAACAAGTTTGGGTCGCTTGCTATTCTGGTAACATCATGGTGTTCCAAGATTAATTGAACTCGAAGTTAGAAGTCAGAAGGAAGTAGGAAAAAGGAAGGAGGAATGAGAGTTTTTCTTGTGACTTTTGACTTTTGCAAAGCGGGTAACTTACGGTTTAAATCCCCCACTAAATTCGTCCTTCTTCCTCCAAACCTCTTCCTTCTTCCTTCGTTAACTAATAGGACTTACGCAAGGACTCTCTAAAACCCTCTTAACTTCGTGTACTTCGTGTCCTTTGCGGTTCGTTTTTCTATAGTTTTGCGTAAGTCCTGACTAAGAAGCACTTTGCAATTCAGCGGTGCGGACTGAAAGCGACTGTGTTTGGCTACCTCGTTGCACTTTTACCTGCAACACTTGATCAAGGCGACTGTCTTCTACAATGTTTTGCAACTGTTCAGCGCTGGTGATAGGTTTACCATCGACTTGAACAATGACATCGCCGCGCCGGACACCAGCAGTAGCAGCTGGGGAATTGGGTACAACTCTTATTACCACTACACCGTTAACTTCTGGTATTTGGATCGGAGAGTTAGGATCAGTGTTATTTTGCTTTGCTAGCTGAGGCGTTAAAGTTACCATTTGTACACCTAAATAAGGGTGAACAACTTTTCCGTCTCGTTGTAGTTGAGATGCGATCGCTTTGGCTTTATCAATAGGAATAGCAAAACCAATACCCATTGCATCAGGACGAATGGCGGTATTAATCCCAATCACTTCACCTCGATCATTCAATAAAGGGCCGCCAGAGTTACCAGGGTTAATTGCAGCGTCGGTTTGAATGAAGTCTAAACGTTTGTCAGAAATACCAACTTGAGCGCTAGAACGTTTGAGGGTGCTAACAATTCCCAAAGTAACGGTATTATCAAAGCCTAAAGGATTACCAACTGCGATCGCCCAGTCTCCTACCTGTACATTATTAGAAGAACCCAAAGGCGCAACAGGTAAGTCGTTACCAGTGTTAATTTTCACAACCGCTAAATCTGTTACTTCATCAATGCCTTTAACTTCGCCTTCAAAAGTCCGGCCATCCTTGAGACGGACTGTCACCTTATCAGCTTTATCGACTACGTGAGCATTGGTGAGAACTAATCCACTTTTGTCAATAATGAAACCAGAGCCTAAACCGCGTAATTGCTCAGAAGGCATCTGTTGAGGTAAGCCTTCACCAAAAAACCTACGGAATAAAGGATCTTCAAAAAAAGGATCAACTCGACGGGAAATTGTACGCTCTGTATCAATCCGTACTACTGCTGTCCCAACACGATTGACAGCTGCTGTGACAAAACTAGTGTTACCTATTGCAGCAGTCGCTGGCGATTGTTTTTGAGCAATTAATTCTGGTGTATCCGCAGCTAGAGAACTAGGTGCAGGTTCTGCTTGGGATGGTAACACCCGCAAGGTACTAACAGTTAGCGCAACTCCTAAAATTATGGCTAACAGATGAAAACTGAGTCGACGTATAGAATGGGATAATTTGGAAAATCGCATAATCACAACCGAAATTTAGAAACTTAATTGTTGCCTAGTCGTAATAATTTAAGTTGATGTGCAACTAAATTGGATAAGACGAAAACGTAAAGTCATTGTAGTGCGGGCAGCGTTCGACTGATAGCTCACGCCGAAGTCTTGCCCACATTTTATGTACTACCTATAAGCTATTTTTACAGTTTCGATGACAATCCTCACTTTTGCATTCAGTTTTGCGTTGTCTCCAATATTGGAGTTGAGATATTGTACAAAGTATCTGTAATTAAAAGTAATTGAACATTTAGCCCAATAGCTATTATGGAGATTTACCATTGCAAGGTTCGGTTTTTACCCTAAAAATTGGCATAGTTTTTTATGAACCATTCTCCTCTAGGCTAGGATCTTAGTATCAACAGTGCCTCAACAACCCATGAATGGATCAAACCGATTAACTGAAGAATCCTTGCCCATAGCTCAGCAAGTAGAAAATTCCCACAGCCATGAGCATCCAGATCATGCTCATGGAGAGTCGGTTCATCCTCACGTACATAGTGAAGAGTCCTTACGGCGAATTGTTAATCGACTATCACGTATAGAAGGACACATTCGCGGTATTAAAACAATGGTGCAGCAAAATAGCCCTTGTCCTGACGTTTTATTGCAAATTGCCGCTGTAAGGGGCGCATTAGATAAAGTAGCGAGAATCGTTTTGGATGAACATTTAACTGAGTGTATTGCAAGAGCTGCTAAAGAAGGCAATATGGAAGTTGAAATTGCCCAGTTAAAAGCCGCTTTAGATCGATTTTTACCTTAATTCATGCCAACATATTTTTCAGGTGATGTTTGTAGGTTTTCTTTTCAAATCGTAAGATACTTGTAACAAGCCGGAATCATAGGTTTTAACCTGCTTCAACTCTAGTGCTGTTTCTAGATTGCTATCTTTTACAATCAGTGGAATGCCATCTCCTAAAATAATTGGGTGTATGGAGAGAATTAATTCATCAATCAAACTATGTTGTAGAAAATAGTAAATTATCTGTGCGCCCCCAACTAGCCAGATATCATGACCACTAGCTTGACGTAGTGTATTGATAAATTCTTGCCAATTACTCTTTACAAATGTCACGTTGTCATCTACTTCACTCTCTATATTTTTGGAGAAAACAAAACCTTTTTTACTTTGATATGGATATTCTCCAAAACCCAATAATTGTTGATATGTTTTGCTACCCATAAGTACTGTGTCAATTTTGGCAAAAAACTCAGTGTAACCGTAGTCTTGATCAGTGAATAGCCAATCTACTTCACCTGATTGACTAGCAATGTATCCATCAAGACTAGAAGCAATAAACAAAATGATTTTTCGCATAATTATCGTGAATATTTTTTAGTCCTTGCTGATGAATATTATGCGATCGCTCATACTATAGAGAATAGAGACTAAGATCCCCGACTTCTTAAAAAGTCGGGGATCTTGTTGATGTGAATCATTTAAGTTTTTTGGTTGGTAGATTCTCTTCTAACCACTGAATAACCTGATAACCAAGGTGAGTACCATCTAATCGGTCGATTTCGCGGATGCCAGTAGGACTAGTGACATTGACTTCAGTCAGGTAGCCACCGATTACGTCAATACCCACAAAAGTTAAGCCATCTTTACGTAATTTTTCGGCTACTTGGGTACAGATTTCCGATTCTCTTGAGGTGATTTTAGTTCGAGCGACTGTACCACCCGTTGCCATATTATTACGAAAATCACTGCCACTAGAAAGGCGATTCAACGCACCAATCGGTTCACCATCGAGTAAGATAATCCGCTTGTCTCCTTCTTTTGCCTCCGTGAGATAAGTTTGCACCATAACTGGGACTCGACCTTGCAGGGTACTAAGTTCAATTATGGAGTTGAAATTGCGATCGCCTGATTGTAAAACTAAAATTCCTTCCCCAGCTTTGTTACCTAATGGCTTGAGAATAGTCATTCCCTTAGCTTCAACAAATTGCCTAATAAATTGCTTATCGGCACTGACTATCGTTTCTGGAATTGCATCGGTAAACTGAAGGGCATACATTTTTTCGTTTGCCCCTCGAATACCGCTAGGACTGTTAATCACTAGAGTTTTATTTTGGTTAACATAATCCAGAATGTAGGTAGCATAAAGGTACGAATCATTAACTGGTGGATCTGTCCGCATAAACACAGCATCCATTGTTTCCAGAGAAATTAAGGAACGTTCGCTTAATTTATACCAAGGATTCGCCGCTACCCAGCGTCCCTCCACCAACTGTATTGGTACAAGTTCCACCTGCTGTAATATAGCCCAAGCATTGCCATTTGCCACACTCAGCAGGTTTGCTTGAGTTACCGAAATTTCATGTCCTAGAGCTTGCGCTGCTTCCATCAGTGCAACACTAGTATCATGGCAGGGGTCAAGTTGATGGATAGGATCAATAATAAAAGCCAGTTTCACGCTTTTCGCCTCAATCGCCAGGGAATTGTGAATTATTCAATTTAGATTATCCCCTGATGTTCAGACCGATTCACAATTGCTTCTACAGGAAAAATTAAAATCACCATATTTTTTCAACCTACACGCTGCTAGAAGCCAGTAGTTCATCTAACTTACCCTGACTTTCTAAAGCATAGATATCATCGCAACCACCAATATGCTCGTCGTTGATAAAAATTTGTGGTACAGAGCGTCTGCCATTGGCTCTTTGGGCCATTTTATCTCGTGCTGCTTCGTCTCCATCAACACTGTATTCGGTAAATTCAACTCCTTTCTGCTTGAGCAAACCTTTGGCACGAATGCAAAATGGGCAAGTCCTCCAAGTGTAAATTTCTACTTTGGCAGCCATAATATCCTCAATTTGATTTAATACTTTTTAATTTTAGAACTTTGTTTTTAGCCATAGTGACTTATCCAGGTTTTTTTAAACTGTAAAAAATAAAAATAACTCCCTTCCTGGTGTTAAATTACCAAATCTTGTCGGCTGGGTTGGGTTCCTCAACTCAACTAATTCAGTAATTGGGGCATAGGAAGAGAGTAATTAATAGTCTATCGATTCTTAAGTTATAGCGACAACTAGAATCCTGATTATATTTTATGTTTTTGCACTCTGTAATTTAACGAATTGCTAATATTCTATTTACAAAAATTGGGTCAGAAGTATTTATACACTTCTAAGCCCATGTTTAACTCTTATGATAACTCAGCAGTATTTTTTAAGTCTGTGGAATATCCTTTTTGTTTTTCTTGTTCAATCCAAATGCACCCATAGCTAATAAGCCTAAAGCTGCTACTGTACCAGGTTCGGGTACTTGTACAGGTTTAGGTGCAGGTGGAGTAGGTGGTATGTAGTAAGTCGTAGGTGATGGT
>JBBSOP010000211.1:0-8112 GCA_038259655.1 Chroococcales cyanobacterium | reverse complement strand
ATTCACCAGGATAACTGGAGAAATCGAAGCTGGCCCCGCAGTCACCATGTGTTCTAAAATTTTGCGGGAGCAAGTTTTCCCTTGAAGTAAATGTAGACAGACTTGACCAAAGAGTAGCACTGCGGCAAAACAGCGTACTATCCACAATTGCTCTAAATTTCCTTTTGGTTGCAATTTTACCGCCCTTGAGACTGACTGTTTTGTACCTAAGTGAGGTTACAAACTCTGGGAGTTTTCCCTAAAATTTCAGGCTGTAGCGAAAAAATATGCTTATTTTCTGACTTTTTTGCTACTTGATTCGATAAATTTAATGTTGACTACTGGCAATTTCCCAAGATATCTCAATCTAGGGAAAAACTCCTGGTGTCCTGAGAATTTTTTTTTGAGAAGCAGTCAGGTTGGGGTAATCATCAAGATTATAGTAGTATCTAGCCCATGCTGATGAGCAAGGGGAATATTTATAAAATAGTGTCTGGCGATCGCCTAACCCCCGCCACGGAAGAGTACCATGAGTTAAAGCCTCGGTAAATATAATGGCGCTACCTGCCTTCACAGAAATTGCCTGGACGCACTCACAAGGAAATTTCAAATCTTTCCATTCCTGTGGTAGGCGTAGATTACTCTTGTGACTACCAGGAATGCAGCCAAATCCCCCCTCCCCAGGATGTATATCTTGTAGTTCGTAGGCAATAGTAGTCAAGCCATTATACATCCTGCCATTTTGGAATAAGTAATACTGACAAGGATCGTAGGGAGTTCCACCTCCATGTAGGTGAGAGCCAATAGGGCCAATACCTTCACGGATGATGTGAATATAGTCATGATCCAAGCGAAACTGTTCTCCTAATAACTCAGATAAATAAGGTGTAATCTGCGGATGATCAATTAGTTCTTGATAAGGCTCACCCCAAGATAGCAGACCATCAAAACGCAAAAATGTGGCATCTGGATGATCTTGGAGTGCAATCTGCTGATCTAAGAGTGCTTGAATTGCTTTAATTTGATCACTATTTAGAACATTCTCGATAATCAAGAATCCTTGTAAGTCAAACAGATAACGTTCAAACTCAGTCATGATACTTATTGCTTGATGAAAGTTAGCAATTTAGAATCCTCGATTAGTTAATAACTCGTTCAAAAGATAACAATTGCAATATCTACGCAACTTTATCAAGAAAACGATGTCTTCTGACAAAGACAAATTCAAAATAAAAAACCTCGGTTGGCTGCCGAGGTTTAAGGGAGAAGTACGAATGACAATGAGATAAAGCGATACAAGCTATAAATTTAGTGTTTTGATTAACTTATGTAAACAAACTTAACAGTAATGTTACGATTAGTCAATAGGGCTTGACACCAAATAACGAATAATCTTGATAAGAACTATTTATTTTGGATAAAATACCGTGATTAACTAGCGATCGCTAATTAATTCCAACTTTTTATACCAATAGCTAGAATTTACTTATAGTATTAGTTGATACAATCTATTCAAAGTAATTTTTAACCAGTGTCAGTTAATAAACTGTCACCAATTAAATGTTCAATTTTGTTCTAAAAGAGATATTGTTAAGAATGCAAGGAGTGATACCATCTCACTTAATGTTTGTTACAAATTATTCTCCTAATACTTTTCATTAAAAATGTATTGCAGATTTAAAATGTGACATCAAGCCAGTGGTTTGGTATAGAGTTATACGAAAAAGCACTTGAGCGAGCAAAACCTCAGGTGCTTTTCCGTCTCTCTATTCAAGTTTTTAAAAGTCTGTATGGGCATAGGGCATGGGGCATTGTATTCTCCCCTATCCCCTGCTGGACTTTTTATAGGTGATAATTTTGAACTAAAATCAGTTTCAATTTCCGAAACGACACTGACAAAAGCTGTAGAGAAAGGTTAGTTTAACTGTTAATCACAAGCCGCATTCTAAGCAGCGATGGTAAAAGAATTAGCAATTTCTACTCGTGGACTCACTAAGCAATTTGAACGGCACGTTGCCGTTAATGATGTTGATTTAGAGATCCAGGTAGGTGAAGTGTACGGATTAATAGGGCCGAATGGCGCGGGTAAAACAACTCTCATTCGCATGTTGGCGGCAGCTGAGGAACCAACTACGGGTGAGATTTATATTAATGGCGATCGCCTACGCCGTGATAAAAGTAACCTTACTCTCAAGCGCCGCCTGGGCTACTTACCCGATGACTATCCCCTATACGAAGATTTGACAGTTTGGGACTACCTAGATTACTTTGCGCGTCTGTATCGCTTGCGAGAACCGCGCCGTACTCAACGTCTCCATGAAGTTTTAGAACTTATCCAACTTGGTAATAAACGTCATAGTTTAATTTCTACTTTGTCGCGGGGGATGAAGCAGCGCTTGAGTTTAGCGCGAACCATTATTCACGAACCAATTTTACTGCTATTAGATGAGCCTGTATCAGGACTTGACCCCATCGCCAGGATGCAGTTTCGGGAAATTATCAAGGCATTGCAAGAAGCCGGGATGACAATCTTGATTTCCTCCCACGTCCTCAGTGACTTAGCGGAACTTTGTACTTCTGTGGGCATTATGGAACTTGGTTTCTTGGTAGAAAGTGCTTCACTCAAACAACTTTATCAGCGTCTTTCTCGCCAGCAAATTTTATTATCAACTTTAGGAAATCTAGAAACACTTTTAAGTGAACTAAAAAATCATCCTTTAGTGGAAGAATGGGAGATAATACCCACAAAAAATAGTGTGCGGGTAAACTTTTCTGGCAAAGAAGAAGATAGTGCGGAATTATTGCGATCGCTAATTACATCTGGTATTCCCATAACTGATTTTCACTGCACCCAAGAAGATTTAGAAACTATTTTCTTGAAGTTAGGACACAAACAAGCATCTTAATAAGTCAATAACTCTCACTCCCCATTTTTGGAGATTTTTTCTATGATGGTCAATTTAATAGACAAAATTGGCGACTGGAACCCGCAACTATTAAGGGAACTCAAAGGTCGCCTCAAGGCTTTTCATATTCTAGTTGCTGTCGCTATCTCATTAATTATGCAACTAGGAATTTTTTTATATCAGTTTGGCGACTTTCCCGGCGGAAAATATTCTACATCAGGGACATACTGCAACTTGAGTTCAGGTTATCTACAGCAACTAAGCTCAGTTTCTCAGCTAATTAGTCAAGTTCAAGGGAAGATCAATTTATATAGTGGTAATCAAAAATATGACTTGGCAAAGCTACAAGAACTGAAAACCCAGCTAGCATCTTTGGATTTAGAACGCGATAATCTTAATAAAGTTTTATATCTGCAATATTGCCCCCCAGAACAAATAAATATGCAATTGTGGTGGCAAGATCACTGGAAATACATATTTTTAAGCCTGAGTGTGATATTTGTATTCACGCTATTAGTTGCTGGAACTTACTTATTAATTAATAACTTGGGTCAAGAAGAACAACGCGGTACGCTAAATTTTATCCGTCTAAGTCCTCAGTCAGAAGTAAGTATTTTGACTGGCAAAATGCTAGGAGTGCCAATTGTTATTTATCTCATATTTTTAGCAGCGCTACCTTTACATTTATGGGCGGGACTTTCTGCTCAAATTGGCTTGGGTGCTATCTTCAGTTTTTATCTAATTCTAGTTGCTAGTTGTACGTTTTTTTACAGCGCCGCACTACTATTTGGTTTAATTAGTCATTGGGTTACGGGGTTTCAACCTTGGATAGCTAGTGGCGCAGTTTTCATGTTTTTGTTCACAACTATGCAACTAGCATCGGATAATTCAAATTTTCACAATACAGCTACTTGGTTGAGGCTATTAAGTCCCTTTGATATGATGAGTTATCTATTTGGAAACTTGTTTCGTCGAGATAATCAATCATCGTTAAATCAATTACAGTTTTTCTATTTACCATTAGGGAAAAGTGTTATTGGTTTGGTTGGCTTACATTTATTTAATTACGGTGTGGGAATTTATTGGATATGGCAAGCACTGAAGCGACGCTTCCGTAATCCAGATGCAGCAATTTTCAGCAAAGGTCAAAGTTATTTTTTGGTAGCTTGTTCTCAAGTAATTTTTTGGGGATTTACTCTACAATATTACAACAGTTATTGTCCACCGAATAGAACTGTGAACTCTGCTGATTGTTATTATGATTTTAACGATCAAATAGGAGAAAACTTTGTTTTTATAGCATTATTTAACTTAGTGTTATTATTTGCTTTACTGATAGTTTTGTCACCACATCGTCAAGAAATCCAAGATTGGGCGCGATATCAATACCAGAAAGTTTCTAGTCGTTCTTGGTGGAGAAACTTGGTTTGGGCTGATAAAAGCCCCATACTAGTGGCAATGGCAATTAATCTGGCGATCGCTACTACACCCTTGGTAGTATGGATTATACTTGCACCCATTTTAAATATTCACCATAACGACAGTATTGATTGGGTTAACGAGACTGGGAGAATGAAGGCAATTTTAGCCGTGGCTTTATTTATTAGTTTGATGATGATTTATGCCACCATAGCCCAATTAATACTGTTAATGAAAAATCCCAAGCGTTCTGCCTTCGCAATTGGTACTATAGGTGCATTACTATTCTTACCGCCAATATTTCTGCGAATATTAGGTATTGCACCTCATAAAAATTCTATTGCGTGGCTATTTTCTACTTTTCCTTGGGCTGGTATTGAACACTCCGCAACTACAACGGTTTTTATGGCACTTTTAGCCGAATTGACTGTTTTAGCATTATTAAATTTCCGATTGACAAAGCAGGTCAAATTAGCAGGAGAGTCTGCAACGAAAGCATTATTGACAGGACATTAGTACTGAACAATAAGATCCCCGACTTCTTAAAGAAGTCGGGGATCTTAGCTAATTTTAGAGAGTGAAAACTATGAAGTCTAATTGGATGAATCTAATAGGAGATTGGAACCCTCAACTGTTACGAGAACTTAAAGGGCGACTAAAATCTCGCAATCTCATATTAGCAACTGCTATATCGCTGCTGGGTCAATTTGTAGTATTTATATACTTTCAAACCCAGCTACCAACCAAATACAGTCTTTTGTATACTCACAAGTACTGCACAGGAAAGGTTATATATAATTCTAAAGAATGCATAGGTGATGAATTTGGCAACGTTATTATTAACTGGCAATTGTGGTCTTTAGATGCATTTACATTGCTGAGTCTTATTGGCTGTTTTACGCTTTTAGTTGCCGGCACTTATTTACTCATTAGCGATTTAGCTCATGAAGAACGGCGTGATACACTCAATTTTATTCGTCTTAGTCCCCAGTCGCCCTACAGTATTTTATGGGGAAAAATGTTAGGTGTTCCTATACTGTTGTATGCTGCGGTATTGGTAGCTGTACCTCTGCATTTGTGGTTGGGGTTAGTTGCTAATATTCCCCTGACGATGATTTTGAGTTTTTATGCGATCGCGATCGCTGCTAGTCTTTTTTACTATAGTGGAGCATTATTATTTGGCTTAGTTGGCTCTTGGTTGGGCAATTTTCAAGTTTGGTTGGGAAGTGGCGCAGTTTCAGGCTTTCTCATGTTCACCAAACAAGTAATAGTAGCTGAAGTAGCAGCAGATACTCCATTTGTTGTATTGAGGTTGATAAATCCCTATTACTTAATTCCCCATCCTAACGTTAGTTCTATATTTCCATCAGATAACCCCAACTTTGTCAACTTTCATTGGTTTGGTATACCATTAGGATCTGCTTTTTTAATTACAGTTTGTTTTGCTATTTTGGTTTACTTCATAGGTGCATACTTTATCTGGCAATCTTTACAGCGTTGCTTTCGAGACCCTAATGCTAATATTTTGAGCAAAAAGCAAAGTTATTTATTAACTACTTGTTTTACAGGTATTACTTTAGGATGTGCAAATTGGCAAAAATTAGCTGTTTATAGTTCACACACGCTATTTGAAAACTTGTCGTGCTTAATTTTCTTAAACTTGTGGCTATTTTTATATCTAATTGCTGCACTCAATCCTAATCGCCAAGCACTACAAGATTGGACGCGTTATAGACACATCTCTCAACACAAAGGACAGCATCATAGCAAGTTAATCAAGGATTTAATTTGGGGTGAAAAAAGTCCGGGAACTTTGGCGATCGCAATTAATGCCATGATTGCTATTATTTGTTTAAGCGCATTCATCTTAATTTCTGAAGCCAGCATAGATTATAAACTCAATGCTTTTGTATCTCTATTCTTCTGTGGTAGTTTAGCTGTGATCTATGCAGTCATATCTCAAGTACTGTTATTAATGAAAAATCAGCATCGGCTATTTTGGGCTACTGGTGGAGTCGGTACTGCAATTGTATTACCATTAATCATTTTAGCTATGTTGTTTTCTGATCCTGTAAATAACTCTTTTTTATGGCTGTTTTCAGCAGCTGCACCGCTTATCGTTTTGTACACTTCAGCCGACTATCCATCAACAATGACTACTTTTTTAGCAATTCTCGGTCACTGTGGTATTCTGGGTTTATTGGTATTCCAACTAACGCGTAAACTAAAAAAAGTGGGAGAGTCTGCAACTAAAGCGCTACTAGTAGGAAATTAGAAAAACTTATAAATATCAATAAAAGATGAGATATTTTTGAAATACTTTGATAGATATCTGTCGAATGTCTACTAGATTGGGATGGAAAAACTGACATTGTTTTCCAATAGCTGGAGTTTTTGATAATTGTTGAAAGGTTGCTTCGGCTGCTGTTCAAAAGCGGTCTGAAAAATCTAAGTTATCTTGTGCTATGTAAGTTGCTAACTCTATTAAATCCCGGATAAATTGAGGTCGTTTTTTAATTGCAAACATCACAGCTAAATTTCATCGTGACGTTTACTAATTCTTTTACGTACTGCTTGATATATATCTTCCCAATCTTGAGCAGTCATTTCTGTTGCATTTCCAGAGTTTAATCCTTCCAGAAGCATTGTTTCTAGACGTTCTTTAGCTCTTTGCTTTTGGTCTTGTCGCACTAATTCACGAAAATATTCGCTGACACTGCTGTAACCACCTTGAGCTACCTGTTCTTCTATATAAGTTCGCATGGTGTCAGGTAAGGAAATATTTATACTTTTCACAAGTGTTAGTTTTTGAATCTGTTTTTCTATATTATGGCAGTTTTTGCCATTTTATGCCATTGCACAGAAGATGTTATTTGCTATTTAACTGTGGCAATTGTTTCACTGCACAGCATACAAGTACGTCCAATCGGTAAAAGAGAAATTGCGCGATCGCGGCTGATAAATTTATAATTACTTCAAAATAGGAGATTTTCAAAAGGATAACTTTGCTTCCAACGATAGGTATTAAAGTCACGTTGATCTACTGAAAAAATGCGTCCATGCCCTAAATGCTCTGCTAAAATTACTAGGGAAGCATCAGCCAAATCCATTGGAAGATCGGCATATTTTTTCATTAATTCAATAATTCGAGCAGTATGGTGAAGTTCTAAATTAAAAATCGTAAATAATTCTTCTTGCAGACTATTTATAAAAATAATTTCAGCATCAATTCCCTTGCGAGTTAGCAAAAGATAACAGGTTTCTGTGACAACACACCATGTTGTAATTAAAGGTTTATTATATTGTTTTAAAGCTTGTTTTGCTCTTTCGTGATGAGTGTCTTTTTTATCAATAAGAGCTAACCAAAATCCTGTATCAACGATGATCATATTTATTATCTAATGTATTAGATAAAACTTCTTTATAGGTTGTTGATAAATTTTCGTCAACAGAACAAGAACCAATTAATCCAATTTCATCAAACTTTTCATAGAGACTTTTTTCCTGACTATGATTTTCTGATTCTGATTGAGGATACCGCTTTTTGAGTAACTGAATAAAATCAAGTAGTAATATTTGAGCTTCTTCTGGTAAAGTATCAATATCTCTATATATTTCTTCAAATTTTATAAGCATAATTAACTTCTAAGATTGAGGGAAATTTTCGGCATGACCCTATTATAGACCACTTTTAAACCTGAGTGAGGTGACGCGATCGCGCGTGATAAATTAATGTGAACAGTGCGATGTATACTTCCTAAATTTATCCTCTTGAGTACCTAACGATTGAAGTCGCGGCTAAAGGCAT
>JBBSOP010000210.1:0-8128 GCA_038259655.1 Chroococcales cyanobacterium | reverse complement strand
GTATACAACCACTTTGGCCCAGAAGGTAATTATACAGGTCAATTTGCCCCTTATTTTACTAAAACCTATAAAACGCCCTGGGGTAATGCGATGAATTTCGATGATGCCCTAAGTCAGGGTGTGCGAAATTATTTCATCGAGAATGCGCTGTATTGGCTGGGAGAATTTCACATTGATGCATTACGGCTCGATGCCATTCAGGCAATTTATGACTTGGGAGCCAAGCATTTTTTATGGGAACTAGCCGAAGCAGTTGACAGCTTTTGCCAAGGGGAAACGTGGAAACGTCATCTAATTGCTGAAAGTGATTTGAATAATCCCGAAATCATTCGGCCACCAGAACAGGGTGGCTACGGGCTTGATGCCCAGTGGAGTGATGACTTTCACCATGCACTACATGCACTTTTAACAGGCGATCGCCAGGGATATTATGAAGACTATGGGCAGTGTGCTGATTTAGCCAAAGCATATCAAGATACCTTTGTCTACGATTGGAAATATGCCCCCCATCGTAAACGCTTTCATGGAATTTCTTGCCGCGATCGCCCATTATCACAGTTTGTGGTATGTATCCAAAATCACGATCAAATTGGCAATCAAATGAAAGGCGATCGCCTCTGGCAACGTCTATCATTTGAGGGGTTGAAGTTAGCAGCTGGGGCTTTATTGTTGTCGCCTTACTTACCACTATTATTCATGGGGGAAGAATACGGTGAAACTGCGCCCTTCATGTACTTTGTCAGTCACTCCGATCCTGATTTAATTCAAGCCGTTCGAGCCGGACGTAAACAAGAATTTGCCGCCTTTCACTACGACGAAAATCCCCCAGATCCCGAATCAGCAGAAACGTTTTTGCGTTGTAAATTGAACTGGGAACTACGCAACGAAGGACAGCACAAAATATTACTAGATTGGCATCGTCACTTAATCAATTTACGCAAGTCCCATCCAGTACTACTTAACCAAGAGCGTAACTGCATCCATGCGATTAGCGATGAAGACAAACAGTTAGTGATTGTGCGTCGTTGGTGCGAATCAACTGAATTAGTCTTTGCAATGAACTTTAATTCCTCACCAGTAACAGCAACCTTACCAATTCTGCATGATGCTCAAAAATTATTAGACTCTGCGGATTTATCATGGCAGGGATCTGGTTCTCAATCACCAGAGTATTTATCTGCTGGGAAAGAATTGCAACTGCAACCTACAAGTTTAGTGTTGTATGAAGGTAAATAAAAACCCTTTGTGCCTTTGTGTCTTTGTGGTAAAAAATAATCACCAAGGCACTAAGACACAAAGTTAAAGCTGAAAATCTCAAATTTTATTAAAAAAACACATGCGAGTTCCTACCGCCACTTATCGGATTCAATTTACACCTGAGTTTGGCTTTGAAAATGCCCAAGCGATCGCAGCTTATTTAGCAGACTTAGGTATTTCTGATTTTTATGCTTCCCCCATCTTCCAGGCTCGAACTGGGAGTACGCACGGCTACGATGTTGTCGATGCGGCTCAACTTAATCCCCAATTGGGAAGTACTGAAGCATTTGAGGCATTAGTTAGCGAACTGCAATCTTTGGGTATGGGCTGGTTGCAAGACATTGTACCCAACCACATGGCATATAGTAGCGAAAACCACTACTTAATGGATGTGTTAGAACATGGCCCCGATTCTAGCTATACAGATTACTTTGATCTCGGCTGGAATGCTCCATTTGGCGATCGCCAGGAGCGAATTTTAGCTCCTTTGTTAGGAGATTTCTATGGTGCATCTTTAGAAAAAGGACATATTCAGCTAGAATATGCACAAAATGGGATATCTGTAAACTATTACAGTTTAAAACTGCCACTGCGCTTAGAATCATACACGAAATTTCTTACCTATAATTTAGGCAAAATCACCCGCACTTTAGGACGCAATCATCCTGATTTCATCAAATTATTGGGGATTCTCTACATTTTAAAAAACGTTCCCTCGGAAGTTGTTGGTAAACAGCGACAAGACCAAATTGCATTTATTAAAGGCTTAATTTGGGAACTTTACACCACAAATGATGCCATCCATGATTTTATTGAGGAGAATATAAAAATCTTCAATGGAGAAGCAGGTAATTCTGATAGCTTTAACCTTTTAGATGAATTATTAAGAGAGCAATTTTATCGTCTCGCTTTCTGGAAAGTTGGGGCTGAAGAAATGAACTACCGCCGCTTTTTTACTGTCAACGAACTTATTTCCGTTAAAGTTGAAGATTTGCGCGTATTTAATAACACTCATTCTCTAATTGAAAAATTAGTTGCAGAAGGTAAGTTTACGGGTTTACGCATTGACCATATTGATGGACTTTATAACCCCATCCAATATTTAGAACGACTGCAAGAAAAAATGGGTGATACTTATATCACTGTGGAAAAAATCTTAGAACTCACTGAAGATTTACCAGAAAATTGGCCAATTCAAGGCACATCTGGATATGATTTTTTAAATTATGTAAATGGTGTATTTTGTCAAGCTGAAACTGAGTCATGGTTTAATAATATTTATCAAGCATTTATTGGCGCGAGAGTAGATTATCCATCATTAGTAAAAGAGAAAAAACACCTAATCTTAGAAAGAAATCTCGCAGGTGACATTGATAATTTAGCCGTTTTATTAAAGAATATTTCTAGCAAATATCGCTACGGTAATGACTTTACCTTGAATGGCCTTAAAAGAGCGATTGTAGAAGTTTTGATTTTGTTTCCTGTTTATCGCACCTATATTACCGCCGATGGCATTGAAGAAAGCGATCGCGCTTGCATTCAAGAAGTAATCCGCCAAGCCAGAGAACAAACACCACTGTTACAAAATGAGTTTACCTTTATTGAAAAGTTAATGCTGTTAGAGTTTGATGACTCTCTGACTCAGACAGAACGCGAACAGTGCGTATATTTTGTACAACGGATGCAGCAATATAGCGGCCCCCTCATGGCTAAAGGTGTAGAAGACACCACCCTGTACGTTTATAACCGTTTACTGTCACTTAATGAAGTAGGAGGTAATCCTAGTCATTTTGGGATTTCTGTAGATCAATTTCATCAATTCAATCAAAAGCACCAGGAACATTGGCCGCATACGATGAATGCTACAGCCACCCATGATACGAAGCGTGGTGAAGATATGCGGGCGAGGTTAAATGTACTTTCAGAAATGGCGGAAGAATGGGAACAGCAAGTAAATACTTGGAGCCATTTAAATCAACCGCATCGCCGCGATCGCTCCGCTAATCCCTTCGGTGTTAGCCACAAATTGGCTATGCCCGATCGCAATGATGAATATTTTCTCTATCAAACTTTAGTCGGGGCTTTTCCCTTTGTTGAACAAGAACATTCGTCATTTGTGCAACGCGTCAAAGACTACATGATTAAGGCAATCCGAGAAGCGAAGGTGCATACAGCATGGTTACGACCTGATAATGAGTATGAAGAGGCATGTACTGCTTTTATTGAGAAAGTTTTAGATCCGGCTGTATCAGAGCAATTTTTAGCAGCTTTTCGCCCCTTTCAACAGCAAATTGCCGACTACGGAATTTTTAACTCCCTTTCTCAAACTTTACTCAAAGCGACAGCGCCCGGTGTGCCAGACTTTTACCAAGGCACAGAACTTTGGGAATTGAGTTTAGTTGATCCAGACAACCGCCGTCCAGTAGATTTTGAGCAGCGACGTGGTTATTTGAGTTATATTCGAGAGCAAATTAAAACCGATATTTTGGCATTAATTGAGGAATTGCTAACTTCTAAAATAGATGGCAGAATCAAACTATTTTTAACGGCTCAAATTCTCAAAGCCAGAACAGAATATCTGGAATTATTCCAAAATGGAGATTATCTACCGTTAAAAATTGAGGGAACCCACGCCAATCACATCATCGCCTTTGCACGACGACAAGAAAATCAAACAGCGATCGCGATCGCCCCTCGCTTTCTGACGCGCCTGATCCAGCCCCAAGACTATCCCCTCGGCGAGTCGGTGTGGCAAGATACCCACCTACAATTACCCCCAGGAACTTCTCATACTTGGAAAAACGTCTTAACTCACCAACCCTTACAAGCTACAAATACTTTATCCATCGGTGCAGCCCTCGCTCATTTCCCCGTTGCGTTATTAGTTAGTAGTGCTGAGTGAAAAGAGAAGATATATTTCACGCAGAGGCAAGGCAGCGCGTTGCGGGGGTTCCCCCCGTTGTAGCGACTGCCGCGCAGAGACGCAGAGAGAAAAACTCTGCGTACCTTTGCGATTACCTTAGCGTTTAAAAAAATTCTAAATCCAAATTATGACCACCCAAACAACATTGCCATTTACCACTGCCCAAATTAACGCTGTCCAAACCCACATCAAAAAAACGTGGAAAACATTAACGCGATCGCACGAGCATTTATTACAATCTGCTAAAGATGCCAAGCTAGAACACAAACCCGGAAATCCTTGGATAGTTTACATTTCACCGCGAGAAGATTGTCCCAATGTTCAATCTATCTTAGAGCGATCGCTATCTCCAGACGATATGCAACAACTGGAAATTCGGACTTTACCAACTGAAGTTGAGGCGATCGGGGAAGGTGAGCATGGATTATTGTATTTACCAGGGCCTTATGTTGTACCTGGTGGTCGCTTTAATGAAATGTATGGTTGGGATAGCTATTTTATTTTGTTGGGGCTATTGCGAGATCAAGAATGGGATTTAGCCCAAAGCCAAGTAGATCAGCTCCTATACCAAGTGCAGAATTACGGCACAATTCTCAATTCCAACCGGACTTACATGTTGTCGCGATCGCAGCCGCCCGTACTGAGTATGATGGTGCTAGCGCTCTTTCAGCACACTAAAGATGAAGCATGGCTGTGTTCAACTGTCCCACTGCTAGAACAATTTTATTATTATTGGGTAGTGCCGCCTCACTTGAATCCTGCCACAGGTTTATCTCGATACTACGCTTTTGGGGAAGGAGCTGCACCGGAAGTTTTGTTTTCTGAACGAGACGAGGAGGGACGCACCCACTACGATCGCGTTAAGGAATACTACAGAACCTTTGATGTTGAAGATTATAATGTCAATCTTTACTACAAACGCGACAAAGACCAACTGACTAGTCTGTTTTACAAAGGCGATCGCACCATGCGCGAGTCTGGTTTTGATATTACTAATCGCTTTGGGCCTTTTAGTATTGATATTCTCCATTATGCGCCTGTGTGTCTTAACAGTTTGCTTTATCAAACAGAGCAAGACTTGGCACAAATTAACGATATTTTAGGGAATGAACCACTAGCAAAACAATGGCACGGTCGTGCAGATAACCGCCGCGATCGCATCAATCAATGTCTCTGGGATGAAGAAAAGGGACTTTATCTGGATTATCACTTACAAAGTGGCCATCGCCGCCGCTACGAATTTGCTACTACGTTTTATCCTTTGTGGATGGGACTGGCCTCAGAAAGCCAAGCTCAAAGAGTTGTGGAAAATCTTTCTTTGTTTGAAGCACCAGGGGGAATTTTCACAAGTACTCGCGTCACTGGTAATCAGTGGGATGCTCCCTTTGGTTGGGCTCCTTTAACATTAATTGCCGTCCAAGGATTGCACCGCTATGGTTATCATACCGAAGGCGATCGCATTGCCCAAAAATTCTTAGCTATGGTCTTTAAGGAATTTGAGCGTCATGGTAATTTAGTTGAAAAATACGACGTGGAACGCTGTTCTGCTAATGTCTCTGACGAAATCTGCTTTGGTTACAGTTCTAACGAAGTCGGCTTCGGCTGGACTAATGGAGTCGTTCTGGAACTCTTAGCAGCATTGACCCATCCTCAAAAAATGTAGTGGTTCTTGATTTTGTGTAAGTCAACCATGCAAACTTAATGCACATCAGTATATTCCTGATGGGCATTCACTTGAACCGTAAGACTTAATCGGATAATCTGAGCATTCGGGATTATTTTACAAGGAAAAAGATGAACAAAATTATACTTAGTTTGCTTTCTACCCCTGTGCTGATTAGCTCTATTCTTTCTATGGGAGTACTAGTCAATCAAGCCCAAGCTGTAGAACCAGAAGCAAAAACCACAGACAAATTCTCTTGCATTAAAAACTACCATAAAGCTAATTTAGTATGTGCTAGAGCTTCTGTATTGGCTCAAATTCCTAAATATCAGACTGAAATAGAATTTTCTAACGATGAAGTTCCCATGCTAGCGTTCAACGTTGAAGAAAGTGATATGGCGGTCACTTTATTTAACTGTGACTGTCCCGCTTGTATAAATTCTCTACGTCAAATGCGCGGTATGACAGGGTTGGTTTACTAAGCCATCACATCTTTCAAAGAAAATAGTTTTTTATAGGGGTACAACTATCGTTGTACCCCTAGCCATTTAATAAGCACCAGCCCAAGTTATCCATTTATGAGATAACCCTACATGCCATATTTCACCAGTGATCTCTTTTTGTGTGATCATTGCTTCTGTGAAATCTGCACCACTAAGTTCTGCTTCATTGATATTGCTACCAGTAAAGTTAGCCTTCCTGAGATTGGTATTTCTTAAATCAGCCCCACTAAGTTCTGCTTCGCTGAGGTTTGCACCAAACAAGTTTGCCATAACTAAATTGGCACTCCGCAAATCTGCACGACTCAGATTAGTTTCCTCTAGGTTAACTCTAATCAAATCTGCACCAATTAAGTTCACTTCACTCAAATTTGCACCATGCAAATTAGCTCCATTCAGATCTGCGTCTGTCAAATTGGCTCGGCTGAGATTACATCCACTTAAATTGGCTTGACTGAGGTCGGCTCCACTCAAGTCAGCTTCAGCAAAGTTTGCACCACTCAATTCAGCATCACAAAGATTAATTTGATGCAGATTTGCTCCATTAAATTCCCGTTCTCCTGCTGCATATAAACTTAGGAGTTTGTTAGCATCCATATTATCACCTCGCCATGTCTATTAGGTAAGCAAGTCTAGTCGTGAATCCACACTACCCAAACCACACCAAAAGACAATTAGTTGAGTTGCCAGTAACCGGAGTTTTAGATAAAGCTTGTAAGTTTATTATGCTAAAACTTTTGGAGTTTGGAACATTAACTTAATGGAAATATACCTTTCTCACAAAATAATCAGATAACCCCGTATTCAAACCTAAGAAGTTGTTTAGATTAAGGTTTAAATGTCTATGAAGTCTGTTTACAATACCTACCAAAGCTATAGGATTAGTATTTGATTTTTAAAAAACCTCAGTACATTTATACCTCTCTTATTTACTGTTCCCCCGTTCCCTATTTCTACGAGTAAGTTCAGGCATCAAATCGGATTCCTATAATTCATTAGCTGTTACAAGCACTTAAGCAGAATTAATCAGGACTTACGCAAAGTTATGAAAAAACGTAGACGCTCAAGCGGCTTGCCGTAGGCTACCGCAAAGGACACGTAGACGCTTTGCGGCTACTCTGCGAGAACGCTAAGAGCGAACCCGCAGGGTAGTACGCGTAAAGCCTACGGCATAGCTACGCTTAGCGCGCAGCGTCTCGCAGAGAAGTAAAGAGGTTTCACAGAGTTATTGCGTAAGTCCTATTAATTACACATCTTGTTTCTTTGTTCACTCACTCTCTACACCAATGAATTTTATCTTTTCACACTAATTATTAACCACTTAATATGAGCGAATGATTGATATCTATAAATTGAATAATAAATATTATAATTATATATTTTTCTCTGATTTTTTGTAGTGAGTCAATAAAAACCTCACAAAATAATGGTATATTTGATAGATATTCTTAGAGAATAAAAGTTATAATTCCCCCTAATTCTCATCGCCAAACTCGTCGAGGCAGATTATTTCCAGATCTGACTATTTCTCCTGAAGAACAAGCAAAACGTCAAGCCGAACTAGAAGCATTTCGCCAGCGTTGTCGTCCGATTTTTGAGAAACTCCGCCCACAGCTAATTGATAAATACTATAACTGGTTCATAGTTATTGAGCCAGAGAATGGAGAATAAGCTGTTATGCATTTAAATTGTGATAACAGCGTCGCCTTTATTTTTGAGTTTTCGTCCCCATTTAATAATTAACTCTCCTTCATTTAAAAGTTGATGTAATAAATATTCTAGGTC
>JBBSOP010000209.1:0-8142 GCA_038259655.1 Chroococcales cyanobacterium | reverse complement strand
TGATAGTTGGTAGAACGCTTTCACAGTAAGCTTTTTATCTTTTATGGACAAGTCTAATTGTTAGCGATCAATGCTGTAGCGATCGCCTTTTTCAGTGCAACTCAAGATATTGCCGCTGATGCCTACCGCACCGACGTTTTAGAAGAATTAGAATTGGGAGCAGGTGCAGCGGTTTTCGTTTTAGGTTATCGGGTAGCGCTGTTACTCACCGGGTCTTTAGCCTTGATCTTGGCTGATAGAATACCTTGGTCATCGGTTTACTTGTTAATGGCAGTTGGGATGATAATTGGTATTCTGGGGACTTTATTTGCACCAGAACCCAAGGAAATCCGTCCACCAGAATCTTTAGCTGCTGCGGTGATATTGCCTTTTGGAGAATTTTTTCAGCGTCAGGGTGTAATTCGAGCCTTCTTAGTGCTGCTGTTTATCGTCCTGTATAAATTGGGCGATTCCTTTGTTAACAATATGTCCACACCCTTCTTGCTGCAAACAGGATTTACTCAAACTGATATTGGGACAATTCAAGGCGGTATGGGACTAATTGCTACCATTATCGGCACTTTAGCAGGGGGCGCAGTTTTAAGTAAAATTGGTCTCAATCGCTCACTGTGGTTATTTGGCGCATTGCAAGCATTAAGTAACTTAGCTTACTTATTACTTGCTCAAGTCGGTAAAAATTATCAGGTTCTAATACTTACAATCAACATCGAAAACTTTTGTGCTGGGTTAGGAACAGCAGCCTTTGTCGCTTTCTTGATGAATATGTGTAACCAGCGCTTTTCTGCCACCCAGTATGCTTTGCTCTCAAGTTTCATGGCTGTTAGTCGTGATATTTTAGTTGCCCCAGCTGGCTCCTTAGCAAAAAATACAGGTTGGCCTTTATTTTTCGTTATTAGTATCATTGCCGCTGTGCCAGGATTACTTTTGTTACCATTCTTTGCTCCTTGGAACCCTAAGCCAAGAGCATTATCCAGACCAGGACTTGAGGAAGAAGAAGAGGATTTATGGGGAACCAAGTAGTTATTATTGTCGGTACATTTATTCTTTTAGTCACCGGTTTGTTACTTGGCTATGTTCTCTCACAGTTAGTTTTAGGATTTCTGACATTTAGCCCGCCTATTCTTTTCGGAACACTCAGCCTAATTTTAATTTTTGGTACACTTTATTACGTTTTATTCTGGCAGTTGAAGAGAGAACAATCCCCGGTAGTGTCGGTAGAAAGACCTATCGAAGTTAACCAAAACAACGAACTGACACCTGAAAACCATCTCAAAAACAACCTCATCGCTAAATTAGACGGTGATGTTGCAGCCGCCGAGCGTTTAATTGAGCAAGCAAAACAAAATTATCCAGAGATGCCAGAAAGTTGGTATTGCGAGAGAGTACTTGATGATTTAGAGCGCGATCAGCGTTAACGCTAGAGGAGGCAGCACTTCGACTGCGCTCAGTGACCGGGGCAGGGAGCAGGGAGCAGGGAGAAAGATTCAAGATTAGGTGCAACAAATTCAAGGCATTTTCTTAACTCCCCGGTCGCTGAGCGTAGCCGTAAAGCCTGCGGCATAGCTACGCTTAACGCGCAGCGTCTCGCAGAGAAGTGCTGCACCCCGCACCCTGCTTCTCTCCCTCTTATTCTTCATCCCCCGGTCGCTGAGCGTAGCCGAAGTGTGCGCCCCTCACTCTGCACCAATTCCTCTTAATTGCCCCATTTGTTACCTATGCCCAAAAGCCGCTAAAATAAGTCAAGAAAACTTCATAAATCTTCAGCTAGATTCTTATTATTCAAGACCCTAGTTGGTGTAATACAAATATGGCTATATTTCGTCAATACATCGCCCCTTTGCTTGCAGTGTTGGTATTTCTATTTGCCTTAGTGGCTGTCAGCGCCCGCATCTTTTTACCCTCAGACATGGCAGCACCCGCACCTATTGAAGAAGCAGGAGTGGTTGTGCCATCAAATACTGTTGATTTGCTGTCTAGCTAACCAACAAGTAATTACAGTGTCTGAGCAACTGCTACCGGGGTACTACATTCGTCGCGGTTCAACATTAGAGCGATCGCTGCTGGTAAAATTCATGCAGCGGACTTACCAGCATATATTTCCAGAGCAAGATTTTGCCCACCTAGCGCGAACAGTCGAGCAATACTTTTCTCGTGATACGCCTTTATGGTGGGTGGATTTTTTAGGAGAAGCAGAAAAAGAAGTTACTTACTCTAATTCTCCTGTAGCTTGCCTCTGGGTAGGAAATGCTATAGACCAAGTACAAGGCGATCGCCATGCTCACATTTTTCTGCTCTACGTCGAGCCAGAACACCGACGGCGGGGTATTGGTACAGCTTTAATGCAATATATAGAAAATTGGGCAAATCAAAGAGGCGATCGCCAAATTGGCTTGCAAGTGTTTGAGTCCAACCAACCCGCTTTAAATCTTTACAATCATTTGGGTTATCAAACCCAATCTCTATGGATGGTAAAATCACTCAATACCAATAAAGAAGAAACTAGTGCATAACAGTGGCATCCTGTAGCACATTAGTTATGACAATTCTCCTACAGATGAAAGTCAAACAGATGGGTGAGAAAGTGTACAATAATCTCAACTAATACCTATCAGACTTTGACTTGTTGAGGTGGGGGGTACATACTAAATCCCAATTGGGTATTTAAACGAAATATGTATGACGAAGACGACTTAAGCTTGCTTGATAATGTCGAGCAAGAGCTAGAAAGCCCCCTAGATAAAATGGAGCCGCTAACTGCTGAAGAGGAAGTGGCCAAGCCTGATCCAGAAGTGATGCTAGCTCTTTTGGGAAGTCCTCACTCGCAGCAAAGGATGCTAGCAGCTCGTGCTTTCTGTGATATTGAATATGCACAGGCTACCCCCCATCTAATCGGCCTATTAAACGATACTTGTCCTCTAGTACGAGTGAGTGCAGCCTACGGCATCGGACGTAATCCCAGTTCTGAAGCAGTAGAACCTTTAATTAGTCAACTAAACAAAGACTGGAATGGTTATGTGCGTAAAGGTGTTGTTTGGGCTTTAGGGAATTGCCGCGATCGCCGTTCTTTAGCACCCTTAGCAAACGCCTTAAGAACTGACATTTCCGCAGTGCGTTTATGGTCTGCTAGTGCCTTAGCGCAGATGGCAGATGTGAGCTATGAGGCAGTTGTAGGGGCAATGCCACCACTAATTCAAGCCTTAGTCCAAGATCCCATAGCAGCAGTGCGAAGCAACTGCGCTTGGACAATTGGGCAGCTATGTAGGGAATTACCTTCTAATATTATTTATGCCACAGCGATCGATGCCCTAATTCAAGCCTTTGCTGAAGACCAAGATTTGGGAGTGCGAGAAGATGCTAAAGCCTCCCTATTAGGTGTAGGCGATCCTCGTGGCTTGCAATTAATTGAAACCTTAGAACAAGAAGGTTGGTTTTAATAGGGCATGGGGCATAGGGAAGAGGAATTGGGGCAGGGCGCAGGGTGCACACTTCGGCTTACTTCGGCTGCGCTCAGTACAAGACGCTCAGCGACCGGGGAGTTAAGAAAATGCCTTGAATTTGTTGCACCTAATCTTGAATCTTTCTCCCTGCTCCCTACTCCCTGCCTCTTTTCCCTTACTGACTTTCAGACCCAGGCTTGACTAAATTTAGATCATAAGGACGTTCAGTATCATCCTCACCTAAATACTCACCATTTTGAATTTCTAGAATTACTAGCGGAATCTGTCCTGGGTTTTCTACCTTATGCAGCGTTGCTGAGGGAACATAGGTTGACTCATTTCGATTTAGTAATATCTCCTCTTCTCCACAAGTTACCTTTGCTACACCAGAGACTACAACCCAGTGTTCATTTCGATGATAATGAATTTGGGGTTTAATACTGTGCCTAGGCTTGATTTCAATCCGGCTAATTCTATAGGATTCTCCTTCCTCTATAACCTCCACGTTACCCCAGTAACGTGTACCTGAATGGGGAGAAGATTCATTGATATTTGACTGATCGTTATTTTCATTCTGAGTCATAACCAAATCTCCACTCAATTTTTAAACTAAATAACTATTACTAAAGTAGTTGCCCAAAATTAAATTCATTGTTTCTCACCCATACCCCATACCCACTTGCCCTGAGCGTAGCCGTAAAGCCTGCGGCATAGCTACGCTTAAGGCGCAGCCTTTCGTAAGAGAAGGGATGCCCTATGCCCTATGCACCTGTATACTGAATCCGATAAATCCGATTATTAGCTTCTTCCGTTACTAAAAGACTACCATCAGGTAAGACGAGTAATCCTACAGGTCGTCCCCAAGTAGTTGGTACAGAGGGATTGAGCAAAAACCCTGTCAGAAAATCTTCATAATAGCCCTGCGATCGCCCTTGAGCATCGAAGGGAATAAATACAATTTTATAACCAGTGCCGCGATCGCGGTTCCAAGAACCACGAAAAGCTGCAAAAGCACCGTTACGATATTTTTCGGGAAACTTTTGACCATCATAAAATTGCAAACCCAATGCGGCTGAGTGGGCTTGGAATAAAACATCGGGGGTGCGGGTACGGGCTACCAAATCGGGGCGTTTGCTTTTACCATTCGCTGTCTGACGGGGATCAAGGTTATTTGGTGTCAAATAAGCATAAGGCCAGCCATAAAATTCCCCTTTTAGAAGACGCGTTAGGTAGTCTGGAACCAAATCATCACCAATTCCATCTCGTTCGTTGACAGTGGCGTAAAGTTCTTTAGTTACAGGATGAAAGTCTAAACCAACTGGGTTACGCAAGCCATAAGCAAAAGTCTCTTGTTGAGAACCATCCAAATTCATCACTTGCACAGAAGCCCTTGGTAGTGGTTCTACATCTGCATTAGATTGAGAACCCACAGAAACATATAATTTACTGCGATCGGGTGAGACTACTACATTGCGTGTCCAGTGCTGGTTATAACCTCCGCCAGGAAGATCAGCAATTTTTTTACCACTACCAGTTAGTTTCTTTTGACCTTTAGTATAAGGAAATCGAAGAACCGCATCAGTATTACCCAAAAAGAAAGAATCATCCGCAAAAGCCATACCAAAGGGAATATTTAGCCCATTGGACTGACTCGCAAATGTCTGACGCACATCAGCAACTCCATCACCATTGCTGTCACGCAATAAGCGAATCCGGTTTTGCCTAGTTTCTGTCACCAGCACATCACCACTAGGAGTTAAAGCTAACCAGCGCGGTGCATCCAAACCTTCTGCAAACACATTAACTGTAAAACCTGATGGTACGCGCAGTACCGGATTTTCTGGAATTTGCACAACCTCAGGGCGCTTTGAGGCACTTTTCGTGGCAAAGGGTCCTGGTAAATTCTTCAGGTTGATGCGGATGGGCTGGGGTGAAAGTGGTTCAGTAGGGATGATATTTTTCGGTTGTGTAGGATTCTGCGCTAATTTAGCCGACGGTTCAGAGGCTTGAATAGGATTATCTGAGAAGGTACGAGTCTGGTTACAGGCTGCTGCTGTGGTAGATAGCAAAACTAGCAGCAAGCAACGCACAGTAACTTTCATGGCAGGAGAAACTATACACAACCTCTTTACTTTAGACTTGAGATTTAATGACTGTCGCCAGTCTAAAGTCCGATTTTTACTGATAAATTACCTCTAACCACAAACTAAAAATAAATTTTCCTCAATAAAATTCCGTAGTTGAGGAGTGACATCACTAGCCCTGTTGAGACAATCTAAAAGTAATTTATTAGCATTCCAGTACTGCTGTAGTTGCTCTAATTCATGCTGATTGAACCGCCAATTATGACCAATTTGGCGAGTGTCAATCATAAGAGTTCGCAAGTTCTCAATCCAAACATTTCCATGTTCTTGCCACCATATCTTGAGTATTTCTCCACCTTGAATTGGAAATGGTAGCTGGTTTTTAAGGTCTTGCAACGATTTTTGTAAAGACGGTTTATCTATAAGTAAATGCCTTAAATCAAGGGCAAAACTCAAAGCCGAAAAGCGTTGCAAAAAAATATCAGCATTGATTCCTAAACTTACGACAAGTGCATGAGTGAGAGCCAAATCCAATGCTAAATCAACGGCAAGATTACCAGCAAGTCTGTTATCCAAAGACATAGCCAACTCTTGATTACAAGCTAGAGGGTATTCTGGGGGCAGAGCAATAGTAAAGTAAAAAGCCCGCACACTAGCCGCATGATAAGATGTGTTGACTGTGGCAGATTTTTGCACTACCCATTCTAAAAAATTGCCTAATCGCGCATTTGTAACAGCTAAATTATCAATTTTTTCTTTCATTAACTGCAACAAAGAATCTACGGGTTTCAACATCCCCACACTTAACAAATAGATATTCCTCCATCTATGTTCATTTAGATGATTAACAAATTCTTTTAAAAGTTGGTTATTGGTAATAACTTCTCTAACAGTTAAATATTCTTGAAAGATTGAATGAGAAAAAGTATAAATTCCTCGCGCTCTTTCGGTTAGTAATCCATGCTGCACTTCAATTGCTCTTAACACCGCCGTACTTTCTAATTCCAATGTTTCTACATCAGTAGTTGCATTGGGAAGATTAACTAGATAGTCGGCGATGATTTGCCACATTGTACTTTCACTTTGAAAGTCATTTTCTTGAGTAAATATAATTGCTGCAACCCGACTGAGCAATTTAATTTTATGTAGTGATGAAAAATCACGATAAATTTGATCTCTTGTAACTCCCTTCGCTTCATCCCAGCGTACTAACAGTAGATCTAATGCTTGTTTATAAAATTCACAGCGGTTGGTTGGGAAATTTTCTAGCGAATTAAAAGCTAAACAGATGAGATTCAAAAAAATTGGTGTAGCAGCTAACTCCAAAATTGATAGATTTTCTGTCAATTCTAGCTTTCGCATCAACTTATTTGCTAATTTTTCTGCTTGTGCTGCCGAATTTTTGGCAACTGCCAAAAACCATTTTTCTGCAAAGCGAGCAATTTTTGTTTTAGTAAAATCTGCAATTTCTACTTCCGTAAATCCCTGAAATTGATAATATTGGGCAGCAATACGAGCAGTAATAATTGTCTGATTTTTGTAAAATTTTTCTATAAATATCCGAATTTTTTGAATAACTTTACCTGAATATTCTTTAGTAACTTCATCTAAACCGTCTAATAAAACTAAAGCTCTACCATGAGCAAAGACTTTAACTAGCTCTTGTTCAGAAATCCCAAAATTTATAAAGTATTCAGATAAGTAAATTAATAAACTAGTTTGGTTACGATCTCGAATATCTTCAGCAAAATCTTTCAGGCTGATAAAAATTGGTAGATAATCAGGTTGAAAAATTCCTTGATTACAATTAATAGCAATTGATTGTAAAAATGTAGTTTTACCAGAACCTGTCTTTCCTAGTACCATTAGATGAGAATATTTTTTAACTATTTCTAGTCCCATCATTTTTTCGGAACATGGCTTACTGAAGTCACAATAATTGAATTTATTTGTATCTAACTTTTGCAAATCGGAAATTTCTAGCCATCTTTTACTAGTAATTTCCTCAAGAACATTGACATCAATATAAATATCGTTGATAGCGATGGGTCTGGCAATATCTAAAAGGTGCAAAGTACCGCACTGGGCTTGTATTTTTTCATAGTGAGCAGACCGCAGTTTCTGCACGAGGGTATCAATGTCTAGTGTGATGCTTGTAGAGGTATCTACAAACATGGATTCATCAAAATCCGGCTTTTGGGCGATTTCTGAAGGGTCTAGCTCAAGAATAAAGCAAAGGTCATTGAAAACATGGCGGTCGATAGGTTTACCAGTGAAAAACTTCCAAATAGGCTGGCGAGTTTCTAGACTGACTTCACTAGCGAGATATTCTTGCGTCCAGCCTGTGCGTTTAAAAGCTTGTTTTGCCTTTCTAATGCCTTCAGCTGATGCTTGGAGCGATCGCTTTGCCATTGCCGTACCACTAAACTATATACTGATATATCTGTTTGCATACAATTTATACAAATCATACAAGTTATACACTAGACATCTCCAAAATAGTAACATTGTGTGGTAAAAGAACATCAGAGAGTTTTTTTATACAGAAATATGAGCGACATACTAAACCATATTGAAGACAACCCTAAAGAAACAAAGCGGTTAATTGGTCTGGAGTATGA
>JBBSOP010000208.1:0-8155 GCA_038259655.1 Chroococcales cyanobacterium | reverse complement strand
TGGTGACATTAATGCCTTAGAACAATACAGCGAAGCTATTAACGAACAATGGGGTAGTGATATGGCTTGGGCGCAAAAACTAGCTGGAGCATTTTATCGCTTTCCTGGAATTGGCTATAAAGTTGGTGTTAAGCGCCCCTCTGGAGCCCAAATTATGGGTAAAATTCTGTGTGGCGAACTACGTTATGGCGACGTTGCTAGTCGGGCGCTGAAGCGTTTAATTCCTGGTTTGGGAAGTTAAGTTAGTAAGGGATCTGCGGGTTAATAGTGGCTCAACCCTCAACTGTCGAGAGTTGAGCGCAGTCGAAACTCGGTTTACTGGTACTTTATTTTCACGTAAGTCCTAAAGACTTCAGTCCTTATTTTCTAAAGTCGTAACGCACCATCTTACTGCCGTGGCACAGCTAATTTGCTGCATTGACCAATACCTTCGCCAATTTACGAGGAGGAATTGATGGTGCTTGAACTATTAACTTCCTATTCTCCGAGGGTTTGGATTTAGAGCAGGACTTACGCAAAATTATGAAAAAACTAACCGCAAAGGACACGAAGTACACGAAGTAAAGAGGTTTCACAGAGTTATTGCGTAAGTCCTATAGAGATTAAAATAGAGTTACTAAAGGTAGAGTTTACTTTAGAGGAGTTTCTATGATGACTTTACAAGAAATTATTAATTCTATTGAAAGTTTGCCCACAGAAGATCGAGAGTATTTATTTGAGTTTCTTCGCCAGCAACGAATTGAGAATCGGCGGATTGAAATTTTGGCTAATGCTCAGGAAGTGATACAGGCTTTCAAGGATGGGACAGCTCATAGGGGAAGCGTTGATGATTTGATCACTGATTTACTAAGAGATGATGATGGAAGTTGTCTGGAGTAGTGGATTTAAGCGGTCTTTTAGGAAGATTACAAAGAAAAACCCGCAATTGAAAAATCAAATTATTAAGGTATTAAAACTTTTGGCAGATGATCCATTTACACCGTCTTTGAAGTCTCATAAATTAACAGGAAATTTAGCGGGATTATGGTCTTGTTCTGTTGCTTATAATTGTAGAATTATCTTTAATTTATCTGAGGATGAGAAGTTGTTAGAAATGGTTATTTTATTGATTGATATTGGCAGCCATGACGAAGTTTATTAAATGGTAAAATAGAGGCTGAGGCTTTGGATTCAGAGATTAAAATAAAGTTAGCAAAGGTAAGGTTTACTTTATGTCCGTGAAACGTAAAAACCCTTTCACCCCATGCAGTTTTAATGATAAGTCTTGAAACCGGACACGGTATCAAGCTCCTTCTATGGCGGCAACTACACCAAAAATCAAAAACAAACATCCACCAGCGAAGGTGAGTTGACGTTCAGAAATACGGCCAGCAATCATTTTGCCACCAATAACAGCGATCGCAGCACAAATAGCGTGTCCTAAAATTGCACCAGCACTCACCCCTATAGGATTATTACCAGCTGCTAAAGCAATGGTGGCAATTTGTGTGCGATCGCCCCACTCTGCCATAAAGGTAAGCACAAAAGCTTCTATTAAAATTGCTAGGGAAGTTTTTTGTTTTGGCAATTGTGAATCTGCCTTTTTGACTGCTGCTTCTGCTTCTTCTACAACTTCTGTGTCACAAGTAGCAGCAGACATTTTACTAGCGTCATATAGCAGCTTAATACCAAAGGCAATAAATAAAACTATTTCGGCATAATGAATATAAACTTTTGGCAGTAAAGATGCTGCTTGTCCAAATAGCACCGAAATAATTGTCATTGCTGCTAAAGCAGCGCTCACCCCCACAAATACCAATTGCCGTGGATGGCGCATTGCTAAAATCACGGCGATAAAAAATGTTTTATCTCCTAGCTCTGAAACTGTAATTAATAATAAACCTGCTGTAAAAGCTGCTAACACTCTCTCAAGCTCCTATAATCGTTTACCGATGTGAAGCTCGATGAGAGTGGCAAGACTCCACCAAGCCACACACTTTTTTATCGTGTGAACTTAGTGAAGGTCTCGCTTGTAAATCCTTAATTATTTACCACCTGAACCAGGCATATAGCCAGCATGTTGATTTAGGTGAACTGGCTTCTTTGCCAGCAGCTACTCCCCTTCTATGCAATATTCATTATACATTTCTTACAGATAGAAATCAAGTATTAGGGCATGGGGCATGGGGCATAGGAATTAATTATTATTTGTTATTCTCCTCTGCTTCCCCTGCCTCCCCTGCCTCCTCTGCTTCTTCCCTAGCTCAGCTGTGCGACAAGCTGATTTTCCAAAAGTGTGTCATTAGTCAATAAGTCTTCAACTGTGATTCGCAAAAAGCGCTGTTCATCGACTTGAAAAAGAATTTTAATCCGATCGCTTCCTGGAAAGCCTGGGGGTGTGAGTTGGGCAATGGTTCTCGCGCCTTCTTGATCGTTGAGAGGTTTGACGCTGGTTTCACCACTATCAACTCTGCGAGTAATTAAGCGATCGCCATCAAAATAAACTTCAGTACCACCTGTTTCTACTCCCAATTCTCCCATAATCAGTTCAATGCTGGGTTGATTTTCTAAAGATGCCCCTAGAACTAATTCCACGGGCTGATTCATGGGGTAAGCTTGTCCAGCTTTAATAATTGAATGCCAATTGTGACGCTGTTGGCGGCGATTCCAATAACGAACCCCGTAACTATGGTAGAGAAAGTCTTTGATTTCTATACCTTGAGTTAACTGTAATGCACCTTGGGCGATCGCTTCAAAAGGTCGTTCACAACGAATTTTCTCTGGTTCAAAATACTGTTGTACCCATGTCTGCATTGCTGGTAGTTGCACTGTCCCACCAACTAATAAAACTGCATTGATGTCTGCCAGTTCTATACCTTGTCGTCGTGCTTGTTGCAAAAGATTCGTCATCGACTCATCAAGTAAGTCAAAAAACCCATGTTCTTTAAGAATATTGTCTAAAGTGTCACGGTTCAATTCCAGTTCGTAGCTTTCAAATGTCTCGTCATCAAAATAAACTTCACTGGCTTGGTTTTGGCTGGATAGTTGAATTTTTATCCGTTCTGCCAATCTTGTTATCAAGGGACTTACCGCTAATCCTTGAGATTTGGCAAAGTAATCTACTAACCAATTATCAATATCAGTACCGCCTAAATTCTGCCCTACTTTCGCCAAGACGCGGGCTGTTTTTACCTTTTGCTTGGAATCTTCAGCTAGGGATTTATTACCCCATTTAAGTAGAAATCCTACAGGTTTGGAATTAGTTTGCACACTTTTATTTAACTGCACAAGAGACAAATCAAAAGTGCCGCCGCCAAAGTCAATTACCAAGAGAATTTCTTGATCTACCAAACCATAACCCAAAGCCGCGGCTGTAGGTTCATCTAACATTCGTACCTGTTCAACAGGAAGTGATTGGCAAACTTTACCTAACCAGTGACGATAAGCTTCAAAGCTATCTACGGGTACAGTTAGCACAAGGGAATCTAACCCCCCTTCTTGGGGTGCTAGTTGTTCAATCAGATGGGTGAAAAACCATTGCCCTACCTGCTCAAATGTGACAACCTGTCCATCTAATTCGGGCAAGAAACCTTGGATATCTGCACCAATACCACGCTTGAAGCTGCGAAAAAATCGGGCATCTCCTTTGAGATCGAGACCGCTATCGCGGACTTGTTGACCTACAAATATTTTACCCTGTGACGCTTCTTCTACATAAACTAAGCTAGGAATTAGGGGTGGATTGAGACTTTGCTGAATTGATAAACCAGGTAAACTCAGAGTTTCTGGCTGCTGGGTGACAGGATTCCAGCGCGTAATAACTGTGTTGCTAGTACCAAAATCGATTGCGATCGCCATAATTTTTGATTATGTGTGAAATTATTGTCTCATAAGCCACCAAGACCGCAAATTGGCGATCGCTTCTTCCTTCGTTTGTGACACAGTGTTTTCGGGCTTTTATTCAAGTCATAATTTAGCAATACATCTGTCTTTAGAAGTATTTTATACATTTCATAAATAAAGATTCATACAGTTATTTATTGATTATGTAATGGCAAAATTGCCGGACTTAATCTCAGAAGTCCACAAGTCAAAGATTACAGTCTTTTGGAGGTAGCAGATCCATAAGGATGAATGTCAAGATAAGTGGATGTACTTTTAGGTAATTAAGTCAAGCCTATGAAATATTTATTAATATGAGTGTAATTCAGCATTGTTAGGAGTCAAGAAAAGTTCTTAATTGCAGCATCTCTAATAAATCACCAGACTTCACCAACGGAGTGGAAGATTATGAACAATCAGCAATCACCAGACTCTCAAGAATTTGTAGGCAATCTCAAGAATGGAATTTGGCTGTTTGGCCTTTCATCTTGGGTATTTGGTATTACAGATCGCAGTATTGCTTCATTTGCAGATGGCTATTTATCTGCTTTGGATTTGACGCAACTATTTACAGCAGCCACATTCTTTGTAGCGTGGGTATTTTTGAAGCCATCAAGGGCTTAAGCAATTGACCCCGCAAAATGTCAAATTGAACGTTTACTAGTCTATCAAGCTAGCTTGAGGATTTGTAGTAAGCACTTTAGTGCTTGAAAAATCAGGACTAAAGTCCTGACTACAAACAAAAGGTGGAACATTGTTTACGGCAATGGGGGTGTGCTAAAGGTGCGTCTATATTTTTTGTATTCAAAAAATCGGGTTAATTCTGAAGGTGTTTCAGAATTCCTCGGTTATTAATGTTTGGTTGAGAGAGTTGAAAATCTCAGGATGAAGAAAATAAATATTGCGATGACAGGTGTTTAAGCGGTTCTAAAAGAGAGTCCAAGTCTAGTATCGGTTTGCACTTAACGCATTGAATCTGGAGCAATCCTTCAAGTGTAGTACTCGCCAAAAATCCAATCGAGCGGCGATGAATAACAATTATATGTTGACGATTCTTGCTGCTTGTTTATGTCGTCAGCTTCTGTCAATAGGGCTTGAGATGCGCTTACGCTGGAGGACAAAGGGCAGCAGGGGAATTTAGAATCTTTCCCTCTGCTCCCTGCTCCCCTGCCTCTTTTGGTCAAGGTTTTCAGCAGCAAATACGGTATTTCTAACCTGTTTAGTACGGATTGCCGACCTTCTACCTTTTGTAAAGTTGTTGCAATATTTATTTACATAAGGTAACATTTACTTAACATAAGCCAAATAAAGCAAAAACTAATAAAAGCCATGAAAACTGATTTTGATTTCCCTAGAAGAGATTTAATTGGCCCGGTTGTTTTTCGCCCTGATTTTAATAACTTTGAGACAATTAACGCTAACCAAGCTTGGTCATTATTTTTCACGGCAGGTAAACAAGACAACAACTTGGGACAAGAAACTGAATTAGGGAAGTTTTTCACTAATGTTTTAATTGCCACAGGAGTAACAGGAACCCTTTGGGCAACTTTCTTCAGAACCCTGGGGTAACAGGTATTGGAACTTCAAGGTTATGCAATGTCTCTGGAGACCCAAGCATCTAGAAAGTTTTTGAAAATTCGAGAATCAGTTTGACCATGATGAATCAACCCATGACATTATCTTTAGAACAAGAATTTAGCCTTAGAACTTTTGCTGACCAAGTGCAGCAGATGTCCCATGAACAAGCTATCGAGTTTTTGCTCATGCTCTATAAGCAGATGATGATTAAAGAAACAACTTACCAAGAAATGCTCAAGCATCAGTGGGAACTTGATTCAGACCCAACCTTTGGCTAAAGCACACAAGCAAATATAGGATATTTTGTTGAGAGTAGCTGGCTGTAGTCTGCTTGTGCCAATGATTTGGTATCGTGGTGCAGAGATAAGTTCTCGGTTACAAGCGATCACCCAAGGAGTCGCGCGAAGGGAAATTTTTAGTTCTATTTGCGTAAAGCACAGAACTTAAGGTTAATAGTATTACATACTAAACCCACCACTATATGTAAAGCAGGGACAACAGCCTAAAACTCCCTTATGTAAACTCCACTACTCAAAGCTGCTCTGGCAAAAGTTCAGAGCAGCTTTTGATTGTTAATGCTTACTAAATACGTTTTGTTTTTACGTGGTGCCTTATTTGCACCCATATATGTATCTAAAGATAGATGGGTCATCCTCTCAGGTTTGTAAAGTTTTTGTTATATTTATTGATATAAGTTTATATTCCCGCGTTACATCGCTAAAAAAACAATGTCCTCCTTCCCGTCCCAAAGGGGCTTTGTAAAACCAGCGAAGCGATCCTGACTTTGCATAATCAGGAAAAACGTAATTTCCGGTTTTCAGTCAACTTTTTTGCACTGTCCCAAATCAAATGCTGCTGTTTGTTAATATACCTTCATGTGAAATATGAATATCCTTTCTAAATTCATTCCCATTCCCGGATCTTTCAAGAATAAGTCTAGCGTTGCCAGCCTTAAAGAGCGTCTCGATTGGGGCGAACCAGCTTTAACAATTGTTGATGTCAGAGATAGCAGTTCCTTTAACGCCACCCACATTATGGGATCTGTTTCGATGCCTATGAACGAACTGGTTGGCCGTGCGAACGCTAGTCTTGAACTAATCCGCGACATTTATGTTTACGGTGAAACGAATGATCAAACCGCTAAAGCAGCATCCAGTCTGCGTGAAGCGGGTTATAAAAACGTTGCTGAACTGTTAGACGGTCTAGCAGACTGGAAAGCAGTCGGCTATCCAACGGAAGGATTCTCTGCTGCTCTGACTTAATTAATTTCAAAAATCATCTTGCTTAGAAAAAGGGAATTTGACAATGTTTAGCTTTAACCAATTTCTTAATTTACTGCGTCGCATGCTCCTCACAGGATTACTGGTTGGCTTAATCTGGTTGCCAGGGATTTACTTCAACTCAGCCCTAGCCATACCCAATACTCCTGCTCCAATTGTAACTCCTGTCAAGGATGAGCATTTAAGCGCTCTCGTTAATTGCTTACCCAAGCAACTTAGCCAGCCAAGCCTCCAACGTGCCTGGGGCGAAATGGGCAACGATCAGCTTGAGCGAGCTTTTAACCTCACAACTAACCCCAAACTGAGTCAAGCAGAAATTGAGTTTAAAACCTGCATGAAGCTCCAAGGTTTCACACCTAAGAGTGAACTACAAAACTCATAGTTGGGAGCGCACCTCGCTGTAATACCTAGTAAATGCACTACAGTTGTAGTGCATTTCTCACGGGCTAAAGCTGCATCACGAATTTCTGCGTTGTCAGTAGATGCTTCCCTACTTGATACCGAATCTAGTTCTTCAATCAGTGAAGCAAAACAGAGGTTGGGATGTTGGGCAATGAGTGAGACCATTAGCTACTACACAAACTCCAGGGGTATTTTTAGAAGAACTACAAGTAATGGCAGTAGACGGTACGGTGTTCGATGTACCAGATAGCGCTGCCAATGCGAGAGTGTTCGGTATTTTAACTAGTGCAAATTCAATAGAGTATTTGGATTAAGTAGAACTGGTGTCAGCGAATTAGGATCTTGCAAATCTGAAAGTCCAATGTTTAGAGGATTTGTGATAGAAATTTGCGAGTCCGTTCTTCTTTAGGGTTGGTGAAAAAAGCATCAGGGGTGGCTGATTCGACAAGAGAACCACTATCCATGAGAACTACTCTGTCTGCAACTTCCCGCGCAAATCCGACTTCGTGGGTGACAACTACCATCGTCATTCCATCACTAGCGAGATTTCGCATTACGTCTAGAACTTCTCGTACCATCTCTGGATCTAAAGCTGAGGTGGGTTCATCAAACAGCATAATTTTAGGTTGCATAGCTAAAGCACGGGCGATCGCTACCCGTTGTTGCTGTCCACCAGATAACTGTCCAGGATACTTCTGCGCTTGTTCTAAAATCCCCACTCTTTCTAATAGTTGCATTGCCAATTCTTCAGATTTTGCTTTTTTCCACCGTCTTACCCAAGTTGGTGCCAAAGTGATATTTTGTTGTACTGTAAGATGAGGAAATAAATTGAACTGCTGAAATACCATTCCCACTTCTCGGCGAATTGTTTCTATATTTCGTAAGTCATTGCTGAGGGTAATACCGTCAATAATTATTTTGCCTTGTTGATATTCTTCTAGGGCATTAAATGTGCGGATAAAAGTAGACTTGCCGGAACCAGAAGGCCCCATCAACACTACCACTTCCCCACGATTTACTGTCAAACTTACACC
>JBBSOP010000207.1:0-8180 GCA_038259655.1 Chroococcales cyanobacterium | reverse complement strand
TTTTGGACTCATAAACGTGGATATTACCATCATTCTCCCCTGATTGGAATAATCCTGACCATCCTACCTGGGGAGTTACCCTAGATGTTAAATGAGCAGTAGAAGATATAAACAACTGACAACACTTCGACAAGCGGCAGTTGAATCTCGACTTCGCTCGATTGCCGCGCAGTCGAAACTCAGTGCATCGCTGACAACTGACCACTGACAACTTAATTAAGCTGTAGCTTCTTCGGCTTCAATACCTTCTCTATCTTCTGCGTCTACTTGCCTGAGACGAATGTGCTTTTTACCCAAAGTGATGATAAACTCATCTCCTGGTTTGAGATTCATTTGTTTTGTATAGGCTGAACCTATCAGTAAGTTTCCATTCGATTGCACACTAATTCTATAGCTAGCACTGCGTCCACCACGCCCATTGGCGTTGGGTGCGCTGTCTAATTGAATGCCTTCGGCATCAATTAAAGCGTTTAAGAATTTCATCATATTGACACGCTCTATACCATTTTTGGTAACGGTATAGTAGCCGCACTTCTTAGCTTTGTCTTCTTTGCTCTCGCTCTCTAGCTCTTTAACTTTTTTGAGCAGTTCTTCCCCGACTAGGGGTTCAATTTTTTTCTGTTTAGGCATCAACTTAGGTCGAAAATGAATGGTTGAAGTAGTTGAATCGATTTGATTTTAGCTGACGTTGAGCTATTAGGAACAGAATCCTTTAGTTTTATCTCCGTCTAGCCAAGTATATTACACTCATTGACTAAATTTTTGCACAATTTACAATATTGCCAATTAATATATTTTTAGAGAATGCTGATAACTATATATAGTTTGTAAATTACTGCTAAACTATATTTGTTTAAGTTTTTTAAAGTAGTAACGCTCAAAAGGTGATTTACTTGGTCAGCTTGATAATCGAAGCACAAAATGATAAGCAAACCTGATTTTTAGTAAATAGTCAAGAGTCTAAAGATTTTTGACTACAGACTACTGATTATTGACTAAATGAAACTAACTACCAGAGGTCACTATAGTGTAAAAGCGTTGTTAGATTTGAGCTTACAGCCAAATTATGGCCCTATTTCTGTAAGAGCGATCGCACTTCGCCAAAATATTCCAGCTCCTTATCTAGAAAAACTGCTAATAGAAATGCGTCGTGCTGGGTTAGTAAAATCAATTCGCGGCAGCATTGGTGGATACCAACTAGCACAAGAGCCAGTACAAATTTCTATAGGACAAATTTTAGAGGCAGTGGGCGAAACCATCACTAATTTACCTCATCACACCCCCACACCAGCACAAACTGAAGATTGGGTAACATTTACCCTTTGGCAGAGACTCAACCAAAAACTCAAAGAAGCTTTGTATAGTATTACTTTGGCAGATCTTTATTACGATGCTCGTAGCTGGCAAGCTTCACTTGGGGAAGAAGCTAGTTTTGTTATTTAAAAGTGGTTAGTTGTCAGTTGTTAGTTTAGGACTTACGCAAGAACTCTGTGAAACCCTCTTTACTTCTTGTTCTACCCTGCGGGTTCGCCCTTGGCGTTCTCGTTCGCGTAGCGTCTCCGTAAGGAGAAGAGTAGCCGCAAAGCGTCTATGTGTGCTTTGTGGTAGCCTACGGCAAGCCGCTAGCGCGTCTACGTTTTTTCATCATTTTGCGTAAGTTCTGTTAACTACTGACTAATGACTAACAATATCTATATTTTGATCGTCGCTGCCATTTTAGATTATTTAATTGGTGATCCTTGGGGTTGGCCTCATCCAGTCCAAGTTATGGGATGGGTAATTTCTCGCCTGACAAAATTTTTTCTGCAATTGTGTCAAAATCACCTAGCCCAACGCATAGCGGGAATTATATTAGGCATAATTTTAATTATTGGTAGTGGCTATATAGGCTGGTTAATAATTAAAATTGCCAGATGGTTGCATCCGTTATTGGGGATTGCTTTAGAAAGTATTCTCCTCGCTAGTTGTTTTGCTTTTAGAAGTTTGCGAACAGCAGCAGCAGCTGTTTTACAACCTTTAGCAATAGGAGATTTGCAGGAGGGACGTAATATTTTAAGTAATTACGTAGGTCGAGATACGCAAAACCTTTCAGAACTAGAAATTTTACGCGCTGTTTTAGAAACAGTTACAGAAAATGCAACCGATGGGGTTATGGCTCCACTTTTTTATGCAATTGTTGGTGCTTGTATACCAAGTATAGGGGCTGCTCCTTTGGCTTTAGCATACAAAGCCAGTAGTACTCTTGATTCAATGGTGGGTTATAAAGAAGCACCCTACACTTATTTAGGATGGTTCAGCGCCAAGTTAGAAGATTGCTTGACTTGGCTACCTTGTCGCCTTACGGTCATCACCTTAGCGCTTTTATCTGGTAAACCTGGGCATGTTTGGCAAATCTGTAGACGTGATGCAGCCGCTGATCCTAGTCCCAACTCTGGCTGGAGTGAATGTGCTTATGCTGCTATTTTGGGTGTGCAGATGGGGGGAACAAATTGGTATCGTGGGGTGGCTAAACAAAAACCCCTCTTAGGAGATGCTATTCATCCCATCAAACCAACTCATATTCAAACTGCTTTGCAATTAACTCGATATTGTTTTTGGCTATGGTTGGGAATAGCGATCGCTATATTATTAATACTCTTAAACAAGTAATAATCGATATAAAGTTAGAATTTATAACTCCTAACTCATCACTCAGGGATATCTATCTATAGCTATGTCTGCCAAAATAGTTGAAATTCTCTCATCAGAAGATCTCCGTCGCACTGTAACTCGCCTTGCTTCTCAGATTGTCGAAAGAACGCGTGATTTATCCCAACTAGTACTTCTCGGTATTTATAGCAGGGGGGCGCTATTAGCCGAATTGTTGTCCCGTCAAATCGAGGTACTCGAAGGTGTATCTGTAGCAGTAGGCGCGTTAGATATTACATTTTATCGGGATGATCTCGATCAAATTGGGTTGCGAACTCCAGCAAAATCGGCCATTCCTTTTGACCTCACTGGGAAAACGGTTGTATTGGTAGATGATGTGATTTTTAAAGGTAGAACGATTCGCGCGGCTTTGAATGCCGTTACCGAGTATGGTAGACCAGAAGTGATCCGTTTAGCTGTGTTAGTAGATAGGGGTCATCGAGAGTTACCCATTCACCCAGATTTTATTGGTAAGCAGCTACCTACTGCCAAAGAAGAGGTTGTAAAAGTTTACTTACAAGATTGGGATGGACGAGATGCAGTAGAGTTGATTGGAGATTAAGTTTACTGACTCGCAAAAGTACCTGAAGCAAGAGCAGAGTTTGTGATTTAGATTCTCACTCGACAGTCTCAATTCCAGTAAAAATTATCAAGGAACAGAGAAAAATTGCCCTGTTCCTTTGCATGTTTTTTAGGCGCGATTATTCCACTCTTGCGCCGCATCTTCTACGGCTTGATCTACAGTTTTTTCTCCTAGCATTGCTGCTTGCAAATTTTCATAAATTGCCTTTTGCAGTTTGTTAAAATCCTTCAAAGTGGGGGTTAATATTTCTGCTTGTTGCAGTTGTTTAGCACTAATAACTCGTGCTTTTTCCACTGTTGAAGCATCGGCTGGGACATCTTTAAAGTAGCTGTCAGACAAGGCTTTAACAGTGGACGGCAAGACGTTAGCAGCTTTCGCAAAAGCTAGCTGATTTTCGTCATTAGTCACAAATAAAGCAAATTTCACAGCTGCATCTGGGTGTTTGGTTTCACGGGGAATAACTATGTTCATGACAGCGACATTTTTCTTACCCGTATCACCTGTAAGTTGAGGTGCGATCGCCGAAGCTTGAGCAATTTTCGGGGCATTATTAGCGATCGTTTTGAGAAACTCTGGCCCTGAAGCTAAAAATGCTGTCTCACCAGCTTGGTATAAATCAATAGCGTGGCGATGTCCTTGGGTTAACACTTCTTTTGGTAACAAACCTTTTTTATACAAATCTACCCAGTACTGAAACGCTGCTTTCCCTTGCGGAGAATTAAAAGCTGCCTTGCCCTCAGTATCTACTAAAGTTACACCCATTTGTACTAACGACTCTATTACCTCACCGGAATCTTGCGGTACAACAGTTACAAAAAACGCATATTTGCCAGTCTTATCTTTAATTTGTTGCGCTGCTTGTGCTAATTCTCCGTAGGTAGCAGGTACTTTTGTGATACCTGCCTGTTTTAATAAATCAGTGTTATAAATGGTTAGCCGTGTGGTCAAGTACCAGGGTATACCAAAACTCTGGCCATTCAGTGTGCTTGCTTTCCAGATATTCGGTAGATAGGAGGAACGGACATCATTTGGGACTTTGGTATCCAGATTTAACCAAGCATTTCGACCAGCAAGTTGGGAAGCAAAATCGGGGTTGAGGTTAACAACATCAGGTGGCGTTTTTGCGGAGACAGCTGTTAAAATTTTGTTCTCCATAGCTGCCCAAGGTATATCGACCCAGTTAACCTTTATACCAGAATTTTGTGACTCAAAATTGGTAATCAGGTTTTGGAAGTAACCGGTAAATTGAGGTTGGAGTTGCATAGTCCAAAACTCAATAGTTGCTGTTCCTGAAGCAGTCTGTTTTGTATTTGTACCAACGTTTCCGGTGCTACAACTTACCATCCAGCTGGTCAATAAGCCAATTAGTACCCAAGCAGTCACTTGTTTAAATTTTCGCAATTGCATCATCTTCCCAGTATTTTTACGCTTGATGAAAGTTAAAAGCTTATGCAGAATTGTCGAGATTATAGGCTAAATAAATTACCTAGTACCAAGACCATTCTTTACATTCGTTAGTGTCGTTTAGATTTTAAATTTAGCAGTCCAGCGGGCATAACTGTGGTGAAAAGCTTCAATAGTCTATTTGGCAAATCTAATAAAGGGGTGGGTATTGAACTTGCACCAGAACGGGTGAATATAGTTCAGCTACGCAAGCAGCGCCAAGGCTTGAAACTAGAATCGTTGACATCGGTACCAGTTCCAGAAGGCGTTGTGACTGATGGTCAAATCACTGACCCCCCAGCAATGGCGCAATTAATCCAGCAAGGTCTGGCTGAGAGTAAAATCAAAGTCTCTCGTGTGGCGACTGGTGTACCGGGACGAGATGCGATTGTGCGTCTGATTCCTGTACCAGCTGAGTTAGATGACAAAGAACTGCGAGAGATGGTGTTAAACCATGAAGCAGGTTTGTATTTACCTTATCCTCGTGAAGAAGCTGATGTAGATTATCAAAAACTTAACTATTTTATTGATGAAGATGGCATCGAAAAAGTACAGGTACTATTAGTTGCCACCCGTAAAGAGGTGACAGATACATATATTAGTACGTTTGAACAGGCAGGATTGCAAATCGATATTTTAGAGATTAGCAGTTTTGCACTGATTCGGACAATTCGCGATCGCCATTTACGCGAATTGGGACCCCAAGAAGCAGCAGTATTAGTTGACATTGAGTTTGACAGCACAGAAATAGCCATCATCGTCAACGGAGTACCGCAATTCTCCCGCACTGTACCAATAGGTACATATCAAATGCAAACAGCCTTAGCAAGAGCTATGAGCTTACCTACATCACGGGATATGGAACTGTTGCAGGGAATGACGATTCCTTCAACTCCTATTGATGGCGGTAAAACTGGGGTTACTGAAATTAATCCTGGGATGGCAGCTGTGGTGAGAGTGTTAGGAGAACTCACAGATGAACTACGCCGTTCTATCGATTTTTACTTAAATCAAAGTGAAAACTTAGAAGTAGCACAGATTTTATTAGCTGGGCCAGGAGGTGGACTACAACAATTAGATGAATTTTTTACTCAAAGATTAAGCTTGCCAACTACCCAAATAGATCCTATTGGGTCTTTATCGTTGGAAGTTGATCAAGAAAAGTACCCCATGTTAGAACGCTCTGGCTTGGCAGTAGTACTTGGTCTAGGCATGAGGGAAGTGTAACAGCATGTACAGTCTAGATATTAACTTTCTCAAAGACCGCCCAATCTACCAGAATAATCCTCAAAAACGGGAAGGAATCAAACTTCCAATAGGGGATTTAACACCAATTTATGTGGGAGCTACTTTAGGGATTTGTCTACCACTTTTTGTGTTAACTGGTTGGTGGTTTTTACAAACCAAAAATAGTGAATTAGAACAGACAATAGCACAACTAGATCAGCAAAACAAGCAGTTAGATACAGAGATAGGAAACATTAACAAAATCCGGGAAGAGACGAATCAAGTTAAAGCGTCAACCCAAAGTTTAGTGAGCGTGTTTGATCAGATTCGTCCTTGGTCAGCCATGTTACAAGATTTGCGCGATCGCATTCCAGCGACGGTACAAATTGATAACATTAGGCAAATTCCACCTATTGCCGCAGCGGAAGGTAAACCGTCACCCAATCCCGCTGGGGGACTAGAAATTAACGGCTTGGCTCGTTCTTATAATGATGTCAACGATTTCTTGTTAATTTTGCAACAGTCTCAGTTCTTAAAGTCTTCAGAAAGCAAAATTATCTCAGCCAATTTAGTAGATGCACCATTACCACCAAACGCCGCCAGTTCTAATAATGCTGTAGTGATTAAACCACCCCAAATAGTTAAATATACTATTCAATCTAGTTTAAGTGATGTTCCAGCTTCTGAACTCATGCGGGAGTTAGAAAAAAAAGGCACAGTGGGTCTAGTGACTCGTATTCGTAATATGCAACAAATAGGAGTCATTCCAAAATGACACTGAGTGATGATTTAAATTTTGCCGAACAAGCCGGAGATTTTGATTCAGGCGCATCAGGCTACCCTGTTCTTTTTGGTCTGACTTTCACCCCCAAAATTATTGGAGTTTTGGTAGGAGTCGTAGGGATTGCTGGGGCAGTTTACATACTTTTAAATATGGTGATGCCAGCTTGGGAAAACTATCAGCAACAACAAGCAAAAAGCAGCGAACTACAAGGGCAACTTGAACAAAAGAAAAGCACTATCAAACAAGCACCCAAGGTCAAAGAAGACTTAGACCAAGCAAAGCAACAAAAAATCCAAGTTTTAGGTTTATTTGCTAATGAGAAAACCTTAGATACTTTGCTATTAGATTTGAATCGTTTGGTTGAATCTGGCAATATTAAAATTTCTGGGAATGCAGTTGCAGCCAAACTGCAAAAGTTTGTGCCAGCTTCACAACAAGCCGAAGTAATTACTGATGGTTCTCTTGGCCCATTGGTCAACGGTCAACTCAAACGCACCAGCGTTAATCTTGAAATCGTCGGAACTTATGAACAAACACAATCAATTATTCGTAATATAGAGCGTTTACAGCCTTTGTTAATTATTAAAGACTATCAATCGACATTGGCTCCAGTAGCGGCTACTAATCAATTAGGCAAAGTAGTACGTAGAATAGGCCCCGCACCGATTACTACCGCTTTTCAAATACAGGCATTGATGCCACTTAATCCAGAAGAAATTGCAGCTGCGAAAGCAGCACCTAAAAAGTAAAAGTATTCTTTCCTATTTGCTTTTCAATCTACTTGAGTAGTAGTTTGTCAAATTTAAATTGATGAATGGGCAAGTTCGTAGTAAGGACTTTAGTCCTTGTTTTCTAACTTTTCTAAGCACTGAAGTGCTTACTACAAACTCTAAAAAATTGTTAGTTAGTTTTATAAGGTGAGGAATGAACTGTGAAACAGCTTCACGGTAATAGTTTAATATTGGGTACTGCCGCTTTTGTATATTTGGCAGCTCAACCAGTGTCGGCACAGATAAGTCAAGTTAATGATGTACAGCTAAATCCAGTTGATGGTGGAATTAGCGTTATTTTGAAAACTTCTACAGGGTCGCGCCCGCAAGTTTTCACGACAAAAAGAGGCAATACTTTAGTTACAGATATTATTAATACTCAACTGCGTTTACCAAAAGGTAATAGTTTCCGCAAAGACAATCCATCTCCCGGAATTGCCTCAGTAGAAGTTGGTCAGCTTGATGCTAATAGCATTCGGGTAACGGTGACTGGTAGCAAGAATGCACCCAACACTCAACCTGTAGTGCGAAAGCAAAACGATCTTACCCTCAGCTTTACCCCTTCCACAGGTACTACAGCATCAGTACCAACACCGCCAGCACCCTCAACAGCGACAGCGCCACCCGCTTCTATTCCGGTTCTACCGGGTCAAAAGCCAGATGTTCTTGTTCCTCACCCCCAAGT
>JBBSOP010000206.1:0-8231 GCA_038259655.1 Chroococcales cyanobacterium | reverse complement strand
CACTTTTAAAGCTTTTTGTAGTTTCTCTATTTGCTGGGAACTTAAATGATTTCTTGCTGGCATTCTTCCATTTATTGACTGAATTAAGTCTTTAATTATACCCTATTTAAATGCTTAACAGCTTATTATATAAACTAAATATGTGTTGATGAAACTTGTGAAATAAGGGATATGCCTGATGTATCCTAGAGTTACTTCTTGTAATAAGTAAACTGCTAGAAGGACTCCTAGAAAATGAGTTTTTGTAAGAGCGTAACTCATTTTTAAAATTAAAGGTGCGACTATGGCAATTATCAAAAAAATCCGGATAATCCAAACGTAACCAATTGTTAATTCAAACGTTCCTATAATTTTTTCCTGAGTAAAGTTTTCGCCTGCTAAAGTGAAGATAGCAAAATAAAACGTCAAAAAAAGCCATGTAGGAGCAAGAAGCCTTGGTATCCGTTTTTTTAAATAGTTAAAATACGATGGTTGCTTTTTAATATTTGTGTAAGATAGCAGCGCACCCGATGCAATGACCATCAATGGTACGTCAAAATTTCGGAACTGATACAGCACCGTTGGCGGATTAACATGCGCGAGAATAATAGCCAACAATCCTATAGCTTTGAGAACGTCAAATCTTATATCTCTGGTGTCCATTGTATATAAAATAACTCGTAGTTGAGCTTTAGAATAATGTAACTTTGAGACAAACATTACACTGCCAATAGAATACCCCATCACCATAAAGAGGACAAGAAATAAGGCACTAGTAACGCTGTACGGAAGTTAAAAGACTTATGATTTTAGCTTTTAACTAACTGTTTAGAATGGTAAACCAGTGCTTTTAGGTAGTGGTTTTGTGTTTATTCTCACCCAAATCATTGGTCGTGGTATTCTGCAAGGTATTGGTAGTGTGTCGTTTTCAAAAAAAATTCAAAAAAAAGCTTTAAACGTAACAGCGATAAATAAAAATAAGACAAACAACAAATGACTAATAGCGATTTTATTGGGTTAGCAGTCTCCTATATCTACGCAATTTCTCTACTAATTTTGGGTGAGGGACTACGTAAGATATTTAATGTGCAGCCAAATTTAACCCGTAAAATTATCCATATTGGTGCAGGAATGTGGGTTTTCGGCGTACTGTTGCTGTTTAATCGCTGGGAAATTGGTATTCTGCCTTTTGCCACATTTATCGGACTCAATTACCTGTTTTACCGCTACCGAATTATCGGCGCAATGGATACTGAAGACAGTTCACCCGGTACGATTTATTTTGCTATTTCGGTAACACTACTATTTGGGTTGTTGTGGCGACCAAATAGCGCAGTAGATAACGTTCCCGTTGCTGTGGCTGGAGTAATGGCAATGACTTGGGGAGATGCACTGGCGGCGCTAATTGGCAGGCGTTTTGGGCAGCATAAATACCAAGTTGGTAACTCTGTGCGTTCTTGGGAGGGTTCGGTAGCAATGTTACTGGCGAGTACGTTGGCAATATTCTTAGTGCTGCTTTTATTACCTGGTTCATCACTCAGCCCTCTAGCAACGCCTATAAGTGCGGGAAAGGCTTTTTTAGTAGCATTAATCAGTGCTGTTTTTGCCACCCTAGCTGAGGCAGTTTCGCCCCACGGTACAGATAATCTCAGTGTGCCATTAGTGGCGACAGGCGTAGCGTGGATAATGACGCAGGATTTATCCAATTTTTGAAGTTTAGTTGATTATTATCAAAAGCTAAGAAGGTCGAGCCAATGGCTAAGACAAAGAAATTGTCCAAGAGCCTCGACTTTGTTGGGTTTCACTGCGCTCAACCCAACCTACTAGCTTACGGTCTAATCTGCCTTAAACTCGTTTAGGCGATCAAACTTGCTCTTTTTGATATTGAGTTAATTTAGCTTTTCTTATTTTTTAATACAGTTAGTCTTTTCTTCAAAAAGACCTGTATCATCATGTTGCTCACCATTAAAAGCCCAGTTCTTATAACCACGAGCACCTTTATTTATAAAAGTTTCTTTACCACAAAATAGCCAGATATTAAACTTCTGTACTTAGAAACCCTTTAATTAGTACTTTTTCAGCAAGCCCTATGTAAGCATTTAACCCGATATCAAGTATTAATTTTTTATAAGTACTCTGGGAGAGCCAATTTTATTTAATTCATCAATACTCAACTCTCTTCCTCCCAATCCTCAATCTGCAACCTATTCACTCGACTAAACTCCCGTGTATTATGTGTAACCAATATTAAATCATTCGCTATTGCAATAGCTGCAATTTGGAAATCATTGGGGCCAATAGGAGTCCCACTAACTGACAATTCCACGCGAATTATTCCGTAAATGAGGGCAGCAGAATCATCGAACGGCAGCGAAACAAACAACTTGAGAAACTCTTGTTGGCGAGCTTTGGTTCTCTCAGGATTATTGCTTTTTATTGCACCATAAAATAACTCGCCTTTGACAACAGAACACACCACAATATCTGCAATATTTGTTGCTCGTAAACGCTCCCGAATTGCCAGTGACCTACCATTGAGATAACGAGCGCAAACATTAGTATCCAGCAAATATATCACACAATTTCTTCCCTTTCTTCAAAATCACCCTCAGAATCAATAACAATGGGGTCATCCTGACAGCTACCATAAGTCTGCTCAAAAAAACCAGGAGGCCAACCTAATTCTTCTGGTGTTTTTTGCTGTTTTGGTATTTCTATTGGTTGATAAATTACCAGGATTTCAACTTCTTTATCTGTGATTCCCACGGGAATTTCTAAATGTAAAATCCCATCTTCACCAACACGCTTTGTTAATTTAATACTGTGCATTACTGTTTATCCTTTATCCATGTTGGGTTGCGCTGCGCTCAAACGCCACTTTGCTCAAGTCGGGAAACGAGAGTTTACCTGTGATGCTATAAAAATTATTTTGTATTACAATTGTTGTCTTCAGATATGAAAGTGTCATAAATTCCAATTGCGGCGGAAATGGAAAAAGCTTTCTAAAAAGTCTTGCAAAGCAATGTTGCTATTTAATTTGTAATTACTCCAGTCTCTGGCAGCTTGTTCGAGAATTTCTGAGAAGCTAGGATAGACAGAAGCTAAATTTGCTAAATGTTTGACTGAAATTTTATGGGACATAGCAAAAGCAATCAAATTAATTAACTCTCCGGCTTCTGCACCTAAAATAGAAGCTCCTAAAATTTCCCCATTTTTTAACACTATTAATTTACAAATACCTGTAGTTTCATCACGCAGTTGTGCTGCTGCTACGGACTTATAATATTGCCGTAAAATTAAAACTTCATCTCGTCCAAGTTGGCGTTTTGCTTGCGCCTCTGTTAAACCCACTTCTGCCAACATGGGGTGAGGAAATATTGCCCAAGGAATACACCGATAATTAATTTTAAACTTGGGAAAAAACAGAGCATTTTTCAGGGCGATTCTGGCTTCGTAATTAGCGACATTAACAAAATCATAACCACCAATGACATCGCCACAAGCATAAATCCGGCGGTTGGTGGTTTGTAGTTTCTCGTTTACAACCAAGCGATGTCGCCGCCATTTCACTCCTACCGCTGCTAAATTAAGAAATTCTATATTTGGCTGTTGTCCAGTTGCTACTAAAATTTCATCGGCTTCAATTGCTTTATCTCCTGCTTGAATCCACTTTTTATGTTCAATTCGCATTACTTGAGTTACTAGAGTTTGGGTGAGGACGCAAACACCATCAACTTCTAATTGCGCCTGAAGCAGCTGGGCTGTCTCCGGGTCAGCATGAGACAAAATATGGGGAGATTCGATTACCAGAGTCACTCTACAATCTAGCCGCGCTAAGATTTGGGCTATTTCAATGCTTTGGGGAACACCACCAATAATCACCCAATTTTTGGGCAATTTTGGTTCTTTCAAAGACTGCCAAATATTAGATAAAGTTAAGTAACCAGTGCTTGACAATCCTGCAATATCTGGAATTGCTGGACGAGAACCACTAGCTAGTAAATAAGTTCTGGCTTTGAGTAGACGGTCATTAACGGCAAATGCTAAATGGGGTGAAGATTGAAATTGACCACTGCCAAAAATGACATCAACTCCTAGCGCCGCTAAGATAGCAGGAGAACTTTGTTGTTGAATATTTGAAACAACGCTGCGGCTATACATCATAGCTTCTGGCCATGCTATAGAAGCTTGTGTGGCATGAATACCAAAATCGCTGGCATGATTGAGATTTTGTGCGAGTTTGCCAATTTCGCTCATGGCTTGGTGATGAATAAATCCTTGATTTACTTGAGATTCCACCAAAGCAACTGTGGCGTGTAGTTGGGTTGCAACTAAAGCAGCGTAACGTCCGGCTAGACTACCGCCAATAATCACGACATCGTAATCAATAGTCATTTGTAATTAGTTGGTGTTACCTGTGTGCTTCTGCGTTGAAAAAAGTAATATTTTTTAACGCAGAGGAACGCGAAGGTTGGCGCAGAGGAGCGCAAAGGTTTTATGAGAGGTTATTTTTTACTACGAATTTATGAAGTCATTTAATTAACAATGAGTGTAGCGCTGTTAATAAGCGCTGGTTATCAAAATCGGAACGTACAGCAATCCGAAAAAAGCGATCGCCTAGTTCTTTAAAACTCAGGCAATCGCGGATTAAAATTTGGTCATGCTGGAGTAATTGTCGCTGCAACTGCAAACTCGATTGTTGTGACTCAACCAGTAAGAAGTTAGCAGTACTTGGCTGGGGTTGCAATCCTGGAAGTGAGGCTAAACCCGCAAAGAGTTGGTTTCGTGCAGGTGGTAGCCATTTCCAGGTTTGTGCTTGGAATTTTTGATCTTGGATAGCAGCAATTGCCGCTGCTGCCGCTAAGGTGTTTACAGGCCAGGGGTCACGCCATGACTGCCATTTAGTTAGTCGTTTGGGGTTAGCGATCGCATATCCTAATCTCAGTCCAGGGAGGCTGTAAAATTTTGTTAGCGATCGCAATACCACTAAGTTCTCATATTTCTGCACCATCGAAATCAGGCTTTGGTCTTCATCGGGATGCAAAAAATCCATAAACGCTTCATCTATCACCACCAAAGCAAACTGCTCTAAATAGGGCAAAATTACTTCCCGCGAAAACAGCTTTCCCGTTGGGTTATGGGGATTATTCAGAAGTAGTCCTTTATCCTTGGTATTTTGTCCTTTGTCAAATGACAAATCACCGTTATTCCCCAAATTTAAGGGAAACTCCAGTACTTTAGCGTTGTACGCTGCTAGGGTACGGTAATAATCGCCAAAGGCTGGAGTGATTAATGCTGTTGCGGCTAGTTCTGCTAATTCCCTACCTGCGAGAGTGAGTAACTCTGCTGAACCATTACCAGGCAGAATCCACTCCGGCGGTAATTGATGGAAGTGACTGAGAGCAAGTCTCAGTTCACTATAATCTGGGTCTGGATAGTGCCTGAGATTACCAATTTGGGACGTGATAGCAGCGATGACGCTGTTTGGTGGTCCCAAAGGGCTGATGCTGGCAGAAAAATCCAGAATAGCGTCAGGGGGACAGCCAGCCAGTGCTGCTGCCCAGGCTAAATTTCCCCCGTGAGCTGGTTGCCGCATTAAAAAAATGTTTCCTGAAACAGAACCTATGATTTTGGGGGTGCAACTCTTTCTCTAAAGAGCTTACCAGCCGAGAAGGCAGGAACCCTAGTTGCTGGAATTTCCATCTTTTCATTGGTTTTGGGGTTACGACCTTCACGAGCTTTACGTTCTCGTGATTCAAATGAACCGAATCCTACCAGCGTCACTTTATCGCCAGAGGAAACAGCTTCAACAATCGTTTCCAAAGCGGCTGTTAAGACTGCATCCGCTTGTTTTTTGGTAACACTTGCCTTTTCAGCTACGGCATCAACCAATTCACCCTTGTTCATGTCAAACTCCTTGTGGTTTACTTGAGATTCTTTCCGGATGCACCCTGTCGCATCCTTACGGAAATCTCTGTTGGGAGAAATAGAAAAATCGTCCTTTGGGAGTACTTTTACTTAAAACGCCTGTAAATCCCATCGGCTCGACTTTTCAATGAATCATTCTAAGGTGTTGTAGCCTGAAGTGGATACATGAAACCATTAATTTATATGGATTTCAGGATTTTTTATGTTTTTTGGGTAGTTATTTCACTAAAAACCACCCCTAAAGTAGGAAAAAATACTTACCAAATACCCTTACTAGCGAAAAATAGGTAAAGAAAAGTTAGTAATTCAAAATTCAAATTTCTTTACTTGTCTGAGTATGACAAGTAAATATTGATACATTCTTAATTTTTAATTTTTAATTCCCAAGAGGATGCCCAACTACTGTTAAAAATCAATTCATATATCCGGTTATGGACTTTCAAAGACCCTTCTTGTTTAATTATTAGCCCCGACAACAGCAATTCTCTTGCTTCTGGACTATCGACTGCGGGAATTTTCCCTTGATGCCAAATTTGCTGATATAGTTTTAGTAACTCAACAGGGTGGTGAGTATTTTTGAGGATGCGATCGCGGATTGTCCGCAAATGCTCCGGCTCGTCTTGAGATTCCCAATTGTTGATAATATTCGTGATTACTAAATTCTCAATCCATTCTGCTTCACTATTTGTAGGAATAGCAGATGTGGAAGTACGAATCAATTTACAAAGTTTCTGGGTAAGAAAAGGCTGACCACTAGTCCAAGCTAATACTTCTTTGAGTACTAATTGAGGATTACTAACTTTTTGTGTCAATCCTTGCAGCAAAGGTTGAGCCTCATGCACCTGAAAATCATTTAATTGAATTGCTTGACCAATATTAAAAGGTGTTCTTTGGTAATCTGTAATCAAATCTGAAGGAGTGGCAACACCAAATAACGCAAAAGTTAAACGCCGATATTTGGGATTAATACTGCGCTGGTTATAACAGAAACGAATCAGAGCAAAAAAGTCATTGATTGGAAAATCTAAAGATAAAACACTATCAATTTCATCAATAAAAATAAAAATATTTTCAGCCTGAACTTCATTTAATAAAATATCTTCTATAAATCGACTTAAACACTGGATAGGTGATAAATCTTTTTGCTCACTCCACCAAGCCTTTAGATTCACCTTTCCTAACAAATTAAAACTCTGCCACAACTCCACCACTAATCCCTTATACCATTGAGCAGGAGTGATATTTTCGCAGCCAAGACGAGTGATATCAATGGCTGCACAGCTAAAACCTTGTTGCTGAAGATGATGTATGATCCTTACCATTAAGCTAGATTTACCCATCTGCCGTGCATTGAGAATATAACAAAACTCTCCATTCTTTAATGCTTTGTAGAGGTAACGGTCTGCTGAACGCACTACATAAGTAGGAGCGTCCATAGGCAAACTTCCTCCTACTTGATAATCAAAAGTTGAGGATTGCTCTGCACTTTTAAGCAAGGCATTTTCAAATACAAGTTCAGCTTGAGTAGCTTTGAGAATTTCTAGGGTTTGTGATAGTTCTTGAGTCCGTTCATTAACTTTTTGTTCTAAATTTGAGTTAGCTCTAGCTAACGCTTCTTTAGCTTCTTGTAAGGCAAGATTCTTAACTTCCAATTCTAAAATTAACCGTACCCGTTCAGCTTCTGATTGTTTACGTTGTGTGATGTCTTGAAAAGCGGCTATGGCATAAACAATTTCACCTTGCTCGTCAACAATTGGGGTAGCTGACACCTCTAAAGAAATAACCTTATCTGCTTGGTGAATCTCAATGTTATCGACAATGACACTTTTGCCATTTAATGCTTGCACAATAGGCAGTTGTTCTGTAGGGTAAAACTGCTTTGTACCTGCTACATAAATTTGATAACTTTCAGCCAATTGAGCAGATGTAGTTGCAGTAACAATTCCCTTGCCAAGTAGGTGCTGTGCAGTTTGATTGATGTAGTAAGGTTGACCATCGCTATTAACTACAAATATGCCCACTGGTACAGCTTCCAAAAATTGAGTCAGCCTTGCTTGGCTTTCAAGTAATGCTAATTCTGCTTGTTGGCGTACTGTGACTTCGTGTTGCAAACGTACTAATAATTCTGCTTGAGATGCCTGTGCTAAAAGTTCCTGCTTTTTAGCTGCTTTCATCCCCTGCACATGTCGCAGAGTTTTATTAGTTGTAATTTCTAAATCTTGAAAATTGATTGGTTTAGTTAAAAAGTCAAAAGCACCGCGATTCATCGCAGTTCTGATATTTTCAATATCACCATAGGCAGAAATAATGACTGCTTTAATAAT
>JBBSOP010000205.1:0-8234 GCA_038259655.1 Chroococcales cyanobacterium | reverse complement strand
GGAACATTTAAGTTTATTTTTAACTCCTCATTTGTAATTACTAATTTATTTAAAACTCAGTATGAGCCAAAAACGGATTTTAGTCACTGGTGCAAGTGGCTGTATCGGTCACTACATTTCAGAAGTTTTAATTCAAAATACAAATCACGAGTTATTTCTACTAGTTAGAAATCCAAATAAACTACAAGTTGATACCCAAGTACGTCCAGGTATCACTGTCTTGCAAGGTGATATGCAAAAAATCCACCTTTTTGGTGAATTGTTGTCCACAATTGATATTGCAGTTCTGACAGCGACGGCTTGGGGTGGTGAAGAAACGTTTGATATTAATGTCAATAAAACTCTAGAATTACTGAATCTGTTAGATCCAGACCGTTGCGAACAGGTAATTTATTTTTCTACTGCGAGTGTTTTAGATTGCTACAACCAACCACTCAAAGAAGCAGGGGAAATTGGTACAGATTATATCCGTTCCAAATATGAATGTTTACAGCTAAAATCGAAACTAGCGATCGCACCTAAAATTACTACTGTTTTTCCGACTTTAGTTTTGGGTGGTGATACCAAAAAGCCCTATTCTCACCTCACATCGGGTATTTTTGAAGTTACAAAATATATCGATTTAATTCGCTGTTTGCAGGTAGATGGCAGTTTCCACTTTATCCACGGGCGAGACATTGCTACCACAGTGCAGTATTTAATTGATCATCCTCCCCATGATAATGAATCACGCCAGCTTGTCTTAGGTCAAGCACCTTTAACTGTTAACCAAGCAGTAAATGAAGTTTGTTCTTATCTGGGTAAAAAGATTTACTTTCGCATTCCCTTATCTTTAGGATTGGCTAATTTAATTATTGTTGTGTTTCGTATTCAGATGGCAGCTTGGGATAGATTTTGTATGAAATATCGTCATTTTACTTATAAAAATTTTATCAATCCTGCTAGTTTTGGCTTACCAAATTACTGTGCAACGATGAGCGATGTGTTGAAAATCAACGGTGTTAAAGGTGCTGAAAATTGAACAAAGAATTTCGGCATTGCTAAATCAGGGAACGAAATTTTATGTATTAAAACCTCAAACTCTTTATACTCTCTGCGCCTCCGCTTACTGAGCGCAGTCGAAGTATGCGCCTCTGCGTGATAAATCATCCCATATTTTTGCATCATACATTATGATGTAGATTATCATAAAAGCTCAAAATTTAACTATTGATAAGCTTTTAAACCTTTGTTATTATTTTTAGAATTGCTGATGAATAACTCTTTACCTTTAGCAGCACTACTTTGTTTGTAGTTATTCATTCCATACTGCAATTGCCACTCAAAGAGATTACAGCATTGAAAATTTTCTCTAATTTGAGGTGAATCATCGTAAGTTATTAGCCAACGGTGACGGCATTCCATCACTAATTCAGCAAATCTCTGATGTTCAAAAGACGTGTGCAAATCACCATCTTTTCCATATAACTTAGATTTAGTAGCCGCAAAATAAGGCGGATCTAAAAATATAAATACATCTTTTCCATCTGGGTGCAATAGTTCCCCATAATCTAAATTAGTAATCTTGACATCTGCTGTTAAAATTGTTTCTAATTTCTCCAGACGGTCTATCGACGAGTAAGTAAAGCGTTTATGAAAAGCTTGCTCAGAAAACCCCCCAGATTCTACAGTACCAGAGAAAGTAATTCTATTCAGAACAAAAAAACGTACTGCTCTATCAAAATCAGATAAATTGTTGGTATCTGCACTAGTTAATTCCTCAAATAGTAACTTACCATCTGTGTATCTATCTTTAACACGACGTATTTCTTGTACTAATTGAGGTAAATGAAATTGAGTAGATTTCCAAAACAAAAATAGCTCACGATTTAAGTCGTTAATCCAGATTTTGAGGTGAGGAAATTTTTGCTTTAAGTAAATAAATACAGAACCGCCACCTACGAAAGGTTCTCGAAACTCAGAAAAGTTATCTGGTAAGTATTCGGCTATTTGGTTAATTGCTTTTGACTTCCCACCTGGGTAGCGTAGTGGACTTTTGATCATAATTATTGTAGTGCGGGCAGCGTTCGACTGAGCGCTCACGCCGAAGTCTTGCTTGCGTCTAAATATACAAATTAAACACGCAATAGCTTAATGTTTGCATTCTTAATTGGAACCCTAAACTTAACTATTAGGTCAGTGTGGATAGTTCGCTGTACTTTAATTGCGGTAAGATAAAGCAAATTTAAAAAAAAGTCAATAAGTCTTTATTTTCGTTAGAGTGAGATCACAATCAAAGTGTGAGGATTGATACTATATGCGAGTTTTAATGGTATATCCAATATTTCCCAAAACCTTTTGGTCTTATGAAAAAATTCTAGAGTTAGTCGATCGCAAAGTTTTATTACCTCCTTTAGGTTTAGTGACAGTAGCGGCAATTTTGCCCCAAGAATGGGAATTTAAACTAGTTGATCGCAACATCCGCCCAGCAACAGAAGCAGAATGGGCATGGGCAGATGTAGTCATTTTCTCTGCAATGATTGTCCAGAAGCAAGATTTACTAGATCAAATTCAAGAAGCCAAGCAACGCGGTAAGTTAGTGGCAGTGGGTGGCCCTTACCCCACCTCTGTACCCCACGAAGTGGAAAATGTCGGTGCAGATTTCCTCATTCTCGATGAAGGGGAAATTACATTACCCATGTTTGTGGAAGCTATTCAACGTGGGGAAAAATCTGGTACTTTCCGCACCGCCGAAAAACCGGATGTCACCAACACACCAGTACCCCGCTTTGATTTATTAGAATTGAATGCCTACGACATGATGTCGGTGCAATTTTCGCGCGGATGTCCTTTCCAATGCGAATTTTGCGATATTATTGTTCTCTATGGTCGCAAACCCCGTACCAAAACCCCAGCACAATTGTTGGCAGAATTAGATTACCTTTATGAGTTGGGTTGGCGGCGCGGTGTATTCATGGTGGATGACAACTTTATTGGCAACAAACGTAATGTGAAATTGTTGCTGAAAGAGTTAAAAGTTTGGATGGCTGAACATCAATATCCCTTCCGCTTTGATACCGAAGCTTCAATTGACTTGGCACAAGATCCAGAAATGATGGAGTTGATGGTTGAATCTGGCTTTGCGGCGGTGTTTTTGGGGATTGAAACCCCAGATGAAGATAGTTTGCAAATGACCAAGAAGTTTCAAAATACCCGTAGTTCCCTGTCTGAGGCAGTGGAAACTATTATTAAAGCAGGGTTGCGCCCGATGGCTGGATTTATTATCGGGTTTGATAATGAAAAAATAGGCGCAGGTGATCGCATTGTCCGTTTTGCCGAACTTGCGGCAATTCCCTCTACTACTTTTGCCATGTTACAAGCGCTACCAAATACAGCACTGTGGCATCGTTTGAAAAAAGAAGGAAGACTGCGGGAAAATCAAGATGGCAATATCAACCAAACAACGTTGATGAATTTCATTCCTACCCGTCCTCTGGAAGATATTGGCAGAGAATATATTGAGGCGTTTTGTACTTTATATGATCCAGTCAAATATTTGGATCGCACCTATCGTTGTTTCTTGATGATGGGTGCGCCAACTTGGAAAGCACCAGCCAAAATGCCAGAGTGGATAATTGTCAAAGCACTGCTAACTGTGATTTGGCGACAAGGAATCAAACGCGAAACCCGTTGGAAGTTTTGGCATCACTTGTTCAGCATCATTAAGCGTAACCCTGGAGTTGCCGAACATTACCTTTCTGCCTGCGCCCACAATGAGCATTTCCTAGAATATCGTCAAATTGTGCGCGATCAAATTGAAAGTCAGCTAGCTGAATATTTGGCACAAGGTGCAGAAAAACCATACATACCTGTGAAGGCACAAACAGAGGAAAAATCAAAGGCTGTAGTTAGTTAAGTGTGAAAACTGGTAATTAATAATAGTCATAAAATTATCAATTACCAGTTTAAAATATCGAGTACGCCAAACGAACGGGCAATATTATCAGTTTGTGTATATCCAACAAAAAGAGTTACCCATTTATCAATTAATGCCATTATTGCATTTCATGGAATCTCCGCGTGCAATAGAATCGCTCCAAGTTCTCAAAGCCATTTGTCAGTTGTAAAAGGGAACAGGGAACATCGAGAGTTTCTAACTTGTGCCTCCTGGTCACTGAGCGTCTTGTACTGAGTTCAGCCTGAGCGCAGCCGAAGGGCGTAGTCGAAGTAAGCCGAAGTGCTGCCTCCTGCCTCAAAACCAATAACTTTATACTTCATACAAAAGAAAACTGCTGTATTTTTGCCATGCTGTACTAGCTTTGTAAGACTTGTATGGTCAATTTGGCGATCGCACTGCGTATTCTTTATCTTAGAAGCACTTTGCAAACACAAAAAGTCACAATTAGGTAAAATTGTGTAAAGTAATCTCTGCACGTGTTAACTAAAGGTCTCAGCAAACCCATGCAACTGAAACTCAGTGCATCTCGACTTCCCGTCGCACCCCTACTATTAATTGCCCCCTTTTTCCTGTGGGGAACGGCGATGGTGGCTATGAAAGGAGTAATACCTCACACTACACCCTTATTTATGGCAGGTGTGCGTTTGTTGCCAGCGGGGGTATTAATTCTGATTGCAGCCGTATTTATGGGTAGACCCCAGCCAAAGGGTTGGGCTGCATGGCTGTGGATTACCTTATTTGCCTTGGTAGATGGGACACTGTTTCAAGGCTTTTTAGCTGAGGGATTAGTGAGAACGAGTGCTGGATTAGGCTCAGTGATGATTGATTCTCAACCCTTGGCTGTGGCTTTACTGTCGTTGTGGCTATTCCAAGAACACATTGGTTTTTGGGGATGGCTAGGGCTGGGATTGGGAGTCACAGGTATTAGTTTAATTGGCTTACCAGATGAGTGGATTTTCCATTTTTTCGACTCAGGTGTAAATGTCACAGTTGGCAACTGGCAAGATTTATTTGCTAGTGGTGAATGGTTAATGCTACTAGCGGCGCTGTCAATGGCAGTGGGAACAGTTTTGATCAGGTTTGTGTGCAAATATACAGACCCTGTAACAGCTACGGGATGGCACATGATCATTGGGGGATTACCATTATGGGGAATCTCATCAGTTTTAGAGTCACAGCAATGGCAAAATCTCGTAGCTGCTGATTGGATAGCTTTAAGTTATGCAACAATCTTTGGTAGTGCGATCGCCTACGGGTTATTTTTCTATTTTGCCTCTAGTGGTAGTCTTACTAGCCTCAGTTCTCTTACGTTCCTTACACCAGTTTTTGCCCTACTATTTGGCAATCTCTTCCTGTCAGAAGTACTTAGTTCATTACAGTGGATGGGAGTTTTCCTGACTTTAATTAGTATCTATCTCATCAACCAACGTGATACCTTGTCAGGAAAACAAAATATAGCGAGTGTCGAGGAAAAAACAACTACACAGCAGCCAACAGTTTTAGAAGCATCTACTAAGAAGTTGAACCCTATAACCTTATCAGTGAGAGAATCAGAACCAGACATTTCGTCCTAACTTGTTAGCGAACAAAATAGCAGAGTAGGCAGTGGAGGCAGGGGAGCAGGGAGAAGGGAGAAGGGAGCAGGGGGACAAGGATAAAGAAAGACTATGAACAAATTCAAGACATTCTTCATTCCCCTCTGCACCCCGCACCCTGCCCCTCTGCCTCTTTCCCATGCCCAATACAATACCCCATCTTTTTGTGTCACATTCAAAGTTAACATTTGGTCAGCTTAAAGTTATTGTGGTATCCATGACTTTAAAAGCACATTCAGGCTGCAACTTCCAATATGAGGCAATGCTATTCCTCACTTTTAATATTTACCTGTTTTACTTGCCTGGGATTTTACCCAAGTCGCGCAAGTACAGCTACCCCTAATTTATTACCGCCAAAAATTGCCCAAGCTAGTTCTAAAGTTACTGCCCAGCAAGGGGTTCTTAAACCTGGGAGTCAAGGTTTAGATGTAAAAGTTCTACAAACTCAATTACAGAAGTTAGGATACTACAATGGCTCAGTAGATGGACAATACGCTCCAAGTACACAAACTGCTGTAGCTAAATTTCAAAAAGCCAAGAATTTAAAAAGATTAGATGGAATAGCAGATTTAGCGACTAAACGCAATCTGCGAACAGCTATGGCAGCTAAATTTAAGCCTGTCAACTCTCCGGTAATTGACTCTTTTGCTCCAACACCCCAACCAACTGCCAATACCACACCCCAGCCAACTCAAAAAGGTTTTATCTGGTGGTCTTTGTTTGGCTTGGGAATTTTAGGAAGTATTGGCGCATTCTTGTTCTTGATGAAATGGTTTCGTCAGCAAAAACAAGTGCAACAGTTCCAAACTTCAGAAATGAAAGCTTTAAGTCCAGCTAAGGAAGACTTTGTGACACCGCCTTTACAAAAGTTGCACAACACACCAAGTCAACAGGATAATACTGCATCTGTGATCAATCCAGAAACAGCAAAAGCATCAACTCCTACAAAATTACTGCCACTCGAAAAAACTTCTCGTATACCTAAAGTCAATGTCGTTGAAGAATTGATTCAGGACTTACGCAGTAATGATCCTAAAAAGCGGCGTAAGGCTATTTGGAGCTTGAGTCAGCAAGGAGATTCGCGGGCGATTCAGCCACTAGTAAATTTGATGGTTGATGCCGACTCTCAAGAACGTAGTTTAATTTTGGCAGCTTTAGCAGAAATCAACGTTCGTATACTCAAACCGTTAAACCGGGCTCTAGCAATTTCACTGCAAGACGAAAGTCCACAAGTGCGGCAAAATGCTATCCGCGATTTGACTCGCGTCTATGACATTATGAGTCAAATGAACCAACTGTTGAGCCATGCCCTAGAAGATCCAGATGCTGAAGTGCAGTCAACAGCAAAATATGCGTTGACTCAGATGAGTAAAATGCGTGGCTTGCTGACTCAACCAAGTCTACCGGAAGCTGTGGAAACAGATATTTGGCAAGATGACGAAATCAGCTAAAGTTGCGATTGCAAAAACAAAACTAAGCGCCCAATAATTCGCTTCCATAAGGGTCGAGTAGACCAGTTTGTCATATTAACTAATTGACTGCGCTCAAATCCGGTGTGGAAAAGTTGATTGATCCGTTGTACCATTTGTGGCTCGGCGGTGGAAATATCCAGCTCATCATTATGAAAGAAACTACGCGGATCAAAGTTAGCACTACCAGCACTCACCCATTTATTATCAATGAGCAAGCATTTAGCGTGCAGCATACTCGGCTGATGTTCATAAACTTGGATTCCTGCTGCTAGTAAGTTACCGTAAAGTTCCACAGAGGCGTAGTAAACCCATTTCTTATCGTTATGTGAGCCACAGGTAAGGATACGCACATCAAGACCCATTTTTTTAGCCGCTATTAAGGCTTGACATGATTGATAGTCAGGCAAAAAATAAGGACTAGCAATCCACACTTGCTGTTTGGCTGCACAGATAGCTGTGGTAAACAAAGCTCTAATGGAAGAGGAGCGATAGGAAGGAGCATCACCCGGAGTTACCAAAATCATTGGGTCAATTGGTGGAGCCGGATCAAAGTTTTCTGCACCCAAATCTACTCTGCCGCCAGCAGCTGTCCAGTGTTGCATAAACATCCCTTCCAAAATAGACACTACAGCCCCTGTTAAACAAAACTCAAAGTCAAACCACGGAGCCTTATCACCAAATTTCTTCTGTCCATCCCAAAAGTCAGAAATCCCAGCCCCACCAATCAAAGCAACTTTTCCATCAATTAATAGTAGCTTTCTGTGGGTGCGTCCAGCATAATCAAATGGGGCTTTCCAACTAAAGGGTTTGAAGAAGCGAACATTTACACCTGCCGCCTTTAAACGTTGCCAATACTTTTGGGGTAATTTTTTCGTACCATAATGATCTACAACTATTTGCACTTCAACACCAGCCGCAGCCTGTTCGGCCAATGCAGCAGCAAAATCATTCGCGCGTCGTCCCGGAGTCATGAAAAATGTTTCAAAGTGAATGCATCGTTTAGCACTTTGAATCGCCTCTAACCGTGCCGATTGAATTTCGTCAGCTTCAAACCAAAAGTTAGTGACGCAACCAGTAGTACCTAAAGAATTAGATAAACTACCTAAAGCCACAGCAAAGCGGCGTTCATCAGGACTGGGAACATTGATAGCTCTGTAGTCAATATAATCGCGGAAGGCTCCCCGACAATAGAAGATAACAATGAGAATAAATCCGATGAGCAGGATAATC
>JBBSOP010000204.1:0-8263 GCA_038259655.1 Chroococcales cyanobacterium | reverse complement strand
AGTACTAGGGAGAATTTTAAGACTTGTGTGTACACCGTAGCCTTACCAAGGGGAGGGGTCAAAAGAATGTGCCGCTTCACAAAGAATTGGTATAAGAGCCGCACCCATAAGAATTTTAAGCCTGTTCCCTGTCATAGCTAATCCAGTCACTCCAGCTACCAGCATAAAGTTTGCCTGTACGAATGCCAGCTAGTTCTAAAGAAAGTAAATTGACACAAGCAGTAACTCCAGAACCACAATAAACTAAAATTTCCTTTGCATTTCCTAACTTTTCCCATCGCTGATTTTGCTCTGCTGGAGAAAGTAGTTGTCCTGAAGAGTCTGTAACTTCCAGCCAAGGATAGTTAACAGCACCAGGAATATGACCGGCGATTTTATCAATTGGCTCTCGTTCACCTCGATAGCGATCGCTTTCTCTAGAATCTACTAAAACTACCTGCGGTAAATCTTTACGATTTTTGACAACCTCAATATCTACTAACAGTTTTGAGTTTATCTGAGGGACAAAGGTGGCTTTCTGGGGTTGAGGAATGTTGCTTGTAATTGGATATCCCGCTTTTTGCCATTCGCTAAAACCTCCATTCAGCACCACAACTTGCTCATGTCCTAGATAGCGCAACAACCACCAAAGACGAGATGCAAAGGCTAGGCGAGAGTCATCATAGGCCACAACCAAAGTTTTTTGAAAATTCACCCCAATCTTTGCTAATTTGTTAGCTAAATCATTAAGGTTGGGTAGAGGATGTCTGCCACCATGCTTACCTACAGAACTGGAAAGGTCTTGATTCAAATCTAAATAGTGAGAACCTTTAATATGGTTTGTTTGGTATTGTTGTTGCCCTAGTTGTGGATTGGCTAAAGAAAAACGACAATCCACAATGACGATTTGTGGATCATAGAGGTGTTCAAAAAGCCACGCTTGCGAAACAACAAATGAATTGTTAGTCATTAGTCAATAGTTAACAGTTATTTATTACAAATGTCGGACTTGAAGAATTTTCAACCTCAGCTAACAGCAGATGGTTCTTTTACCTTCGTTTCCCAAGAATTTGGTGAATTATTTCACAGCCATTTTGGAGCTAAGCAAGAAAGTTTTCTGAAGTTTGTTGCTCCGACTCAACTGGCTACATCTGCCCACAAACCAGTTTTACGCTTATTAGATATTTGTTATGGTCTAGGATACAACACAGCAGCTGCTTTACAGACAATTTGGGCAGTTAATCCTAGTTGTAATGTTGAATTAATTGGTTTAGAACTAAATCCATCTGTACCACAAGCTGCGATCGCCCATCACTTATTCGACAATTGGAACTATGAACATACTGCAATTTTGACCCAATTGGCATTTGAGCAACAAGTGCAAACAGATCGCCTCAAGGCAGAACTACTAATTGGCGATGCCAGAACCTCAATTAGACTAGTACATAAATTAGGCTTTCAAGCAGATGCAATTTTTTTAGATCCCTTTTCACCACCTCAATGTCCTCAATTATGGACTGTGGAATTTATCAAACAAGTTTCGCTATGTTTACACGTTGATGGTGTCATAGCAACTTATTCTTGTGCTGCTGCTGTACGTACAGCATTTTTGGCCGCTGGCTTACAAATAGGTTCTACCCCACCTGTGGGAAGGCGAACCCCTGGTACTGTAGCTAAGAAAGATAGGGAAGCAATATCCCTCTCGTCCTCTCTTCCTCCCCTATCTCCAAAAGAAGAAGAACATTTGCGAACTCGTGCTGCAATTCCCTACCGCGATCCGCAATTGCTTGCTCCTGCCGAAGTGATTATAATGCAGCGACGACAAGAACAACAGGCTTGTTCACTAGAGCCAACTTCCCGTTGGCGAAAACGATGGTTATTAAGCAAAGGAGAAAATTAAATCCCTAATTACAAGATAATTGTCCAAATTTTGACAATTAGGGCTTGCTGAAATTAGATCATAAATTTTGTAGCTATAATTACAAAATATAAATTTAGTGTTTACAGCTACACAATACTGCGTATATTTTTTGAGTATGATGATTTACATAAATCATGAAAACAAAATACGTAGTTTTCTAGATTTGGTATAAAAACTTTAACTTCCAACTCATCTACTTTGATCTAATTTGAACAAATACAGCGTTTTCTAGCGCTACTATATTAGTAAATCTCAGTGAAAAACCTGATTTAACATTTGCGCGAATTCATCATACTGGAATGATAAGCAGGAAAACCTAACAGCAAGATTATTGTAGTAATATACTCAGTATTCTCGTAAAACACCAAAAATATGATGTCTATTATTTAAGTACGCAGCCTTATGTAGTTCATAAAGCTTGCAGTTATAACTAAAAGAAATATGATCAAACACTAAACTTGTTTTTGCAGTCAAACACCGTTAACTTCTTTAAAAGATTGGGGTGCCTTTGTGATTCCATGGAGTTCCAAGAGTACAGACTCTACTGAGCAAAATATTAGTGAGTCAAACCGCCTAAGCGCAGTAAATAGTATCAATTCCAATAATGCCTTAGGATGGCAAAATTTAGAAGGTTATTCCTTGGGCTTACCTAAAGAAGACTTTTCAGTTGAACAGAAACATTCAGAGTCTTCTTGGATTAAACCTGAGATTAATTCTGGTTACGATTCATTAAGCTCTAGAATTCTACCAGCCAAAGGTTCTACAGTGAACGGCTCTGATTTAGAACTGCCGAAAGTTTTAGTAGTTGATGATCATACTGCTAGTCGAATGACTGCCGTTGCCCTCTTGTCTATGGAAGGATACGAAGTTATTGAGGCCGATTGTGGTGCTACAGCAATTGAATTAGTTAGACAAAAACAACCGGATCTAATTTTGCTCGATGTGATGATGCCGGGAATGGATGGTTTTGAAGTGTGCCAATTGCTCAAGCAAAATGAGCATACTAGACTAATTCCAGTAATATTTATTACAGCTTTAAATGACAGGCGATCGCGCATTAGGGGAATTGAAGTCGGAGCAGATGATTTTCTCACCAAACCTTTTGATCGTGTGGAACTAGCAGCGCGTGTTAAATCCCTAGTGCGTCAGAAGCGTTTGAATGAAGATTTAGACCACACAGAACAAGTACTGTTTTCCGTTGCCAGAGCCATCGAAAGCCGTGACCCCAATACTGGCGATCACTGCGAAAGACTGGTACAACTAGGACAAGCTTTTGGTGAATACCTAAATTTATCGCGTTACCAAATTCGGGATTTGATGTGGGGTGGTTATCTTCATGATATCGGCAAAGTGGGTATTCCTGATGATGTACTACTGAAAAAAGGCAAGCTTACCCCCCAAGATTGGGCAATTATGAGGCAACATGTTGTCATTGGGGAAAAAATCTGCCAGCCACTACGCAGTATGCGGGGTGTAGTACCCATCATCCGCCATCACCACGAGCGCTGGGATGGTTCAGGCTACCCTGATGGACTAAAGGGGGAAGATATTCCCTACTTAGCACAAGTATTTCAGATGATTGATATTTATGATGCCTTAACAAGTGAACGACCTTACAAAAGAGCTTTCATGACAAAAGAAGCACTATCTGTAATGCTAGAGGAAACTAATTCAGGTTGGCGCAATCCCCAACTGATGCAGCAGTTTCTGAACTTTATCCAGTTTGACCAAGACAAAGGCTAAAGAATAAAAACTCCACGCTACAAAGGGATAGAGTTTTGTCAGTAGTCAGTAGTCAGTGACCACTAACCCGCGTAGCCTAATAAATAACTAAAATTTTTACTTCATATTTCATCTTTTACTCTTCACCCTTCATTAGCTGGTATGATTTGAGCCTAAATCTTAAAATATTAAGCGCGAAAGCGTAGTTCACTTACAGCTAATGGCTAATTATGGTAGTTGTAGCAATTCTAGCAGCGGGACGCGGCACACGGATGAAATCACACTTGCCTAAAGTGTTACATTCATTAGGTGGGCGATCGCTAGTAGAAAGAGTTCTTGAAAGTGTAGAACCGCTTTCGCCTTCACGACAAATGGCAATTGTGGGATATCAAGCCCAAGAAGTGAAAACAGCCATGCAGTCAATCCCTAATTTGGAGTTTGTAGAACAAACTATACAACTGGGAACAGGTCATGCCATCCAGCAATTACTTCCCCACCTTGAGGGCTACACAGGAGATTTACTGATACTTAATGGTGATGTACCGTTGTTACGTACTCAAACCCTGCAACAGCTATTAAAAACTCACCAGGAAAATCACAACTCTGCCACTATTCTCACCGCACACCTCAGCGAGCCCAAAGGCTATGGGCGAGTTTTTTGTGATGGTGAAAATATTGTGCAACAAATTGTTGAAGAAAAGGATTGTACTGCACCTCAAAGACAAAATTGCCGCATTAACGCTGGGGTTTACTGCTTTCGTTGGCAGGACTTAGCAAAGATATTACCCCACCTAGAGGCAAATAATGCCCAAAAAGAATATTACTTGACGGATGCTGTCACTCAAGTTGGCAAAGTGACGGCAGTGGATGTAGAAGATGATCAAGAAATTTTGGGTATCAACGATCGCCTGCAATTAGCCACAGCCTACGAAATTTTACAGCGGCGAGTCAAGGAAAAATGGATGGTTGCTGGTGTCACCTTGATAGATCCTAGTAGCATTACGATTGATGACACTGTAGAGCTACAAACAGATGTGATCATCGAACCCCAAACTCATCTGCGAGGCAATACCACAATTCAAACCGGGAGCCGCATTGGGCCTGGATCTTTAATCGAAAATAGTCAGTTGGGTGAGAATGTTACAGTGCAGTATTCTGTAGTCACAGATAGTGTTGTGCAGACAGGAAGCCGAATTGGCCCCTATGCTCATTTACGTGGTCAAGCACAAGTAGGTGCTAAATGTCGTGTGGGTAACTTTGTAGAATTGAAAAACACTCACTTAGGCGATCGCACTAACGTAGCACATTTATCGTATTTGGGCGATACAACCACAGGCAATAAAGTCAATATTGGTGCAGGTACAATTACTGCCAACTATGACGGCGTAAATAAACATCCTACTAAAATAGGCGATCGCACTAAAACTGGTTCTAATAGTGTTTTAGTTGCTCCAGTAACTTTAGGTGATGACGTTTACGTAGCAGCGGGTTCAACTGTTACAGAAGATGTCCCTAATGATTCTTTGGTAGTTGCTCGTGCGCGTCAGGTAGTTAAACCAGGTTGGCGTAAGAAGCAGAAAAGTGATACCAATTCGCAATTCGTAATTCGTAATTCGTAATTCGTAATTCGTAATTCGTAATTAAAAAATTCAGATGCAATCTGGGTTGCCAAGTTTGCATCTGTCGCATTCTTTATTCAAAACCACACTCTGTTTTTGGTTATTCAATACAGCCGATGTCTGTTTCAATTGGTAATTCTAATGTATCGCCTATTTTTTCGCCGTCGTGATAGGCGGCGAGTAAGATTTCGCTGGTTTTACCCCAAGCGATCGCTCCCTTGGCATCTAAAGCGATCGCTCCAAAATCCCGCTGATTTTTGTTTGCTTCGGCAAATGATCGCTGCATGGCATCTTTGAGAGACATGCCATCAGTAACGCGTACTACAATCCGTGGTGCTAGACACTCATCAATGATATCTTCTCCAATACCAGTACAGCTGACGGCTGCTTGGTTCGTGGCATAATTACCTGCTGGCATTGCTGAATCGCTCACTCGTCCAATCCGCTCGAAACCTTTGCCGCCTGTGGAAGTACCAGTAGCTAACTTACCATAGGCATCTAAAGCGACTACGCCAATGGTTCCACGTCCAGCATTGCTACTTTCTACTAGTTCGGGTTCTGCTACCACGCCAGCCATTGTACTTTTAAAATTATCATGACGCTCTTGCATCCATTCTTGTAACCGCAATTCAGTTAAAGCGTTGTAGCTGGGAACTTGTAATTCTCGTGCTAGTTCGGCTGCGCCATAATCTGACAATACGCGATCGGGTGAATTTTGTAAAAATTGCACTAACTCGATGGGATTTTTTACCCGCGACACATTAATTACACCACTGAAGCGCCCTGATGTCCCATCCATCAAGGAAGCACTCATGCGAATTTGACCATCAGATTGCAACACTGAACCAGTACCAGCATTAAAGCGGGGATCATCTTCCAACATTTGACACCCTTGTACCACTGCTACAGAGGCAGTTGCTCCTGACAATAAAAGAGCATAGATTTCTTCTACTACTGTATAGAGCGATCGGCGCACCGCCTCCAATCCTCCTTTGCCGTGGAGAGAACTACCGGCTCCTCCATGAATAATCAATTTAGGTTGCACCTGTAACTTCATTTATCCTTTGCGCTATTTGCGTCTGAGTTGCGATTAGTATGATAAAGCCTAGAGATTGGGTTATGTTTGATCTCCAGTTTCTATTTACGCTAAGTTTCCGCTTCAGAACGGCGACGGCGGCAACGTTCTGAGCAGTATTTTACTTCGTCCCAGCAATCTTGCCATTTCTTACGCCAAGTGAAAGGACGTTGACATACCGGACAGATTTTTGTTGGCAAGTCAGATTTAGAACGAGCGCGTCCCATATAAACACGTTGCAGATGAGAAGTCAATTGCTAAGAGGGATGGACAACAATTATAACCAGTTTGCTACGAAGGAAGGATACTTTTAGCAAACAAATGTGCTGTCAATCTCTCTCTAGACTTATTCCTCTTTTAGATATAACCGCTTTTTAATTTTTCATTTTTAATTGAAACATAAAGCCTTCTCTTCTCTCAAAGTTATAGTCTATACACAAGTCTGCTCACCTGATCCCACATCGTTTAGATCCCCCTAGCCTTGAAAAGGTAGAAACTAAAATCAAAGTCTCTCTTTTGAAGAGAAGCCACTTGTAGCAAGTGGCGTGGATTTAGGTGGAGCAACTATAATTTTGCAAGCGGTAACTTTTCCCAAGGCGTAGCTTGCTTTACCTTGGGGGTACGAGAGGCTTATATGCAACACGCTACGCGGATAACGGCATAGCTTCGCTTAATGCCTAACATCTTGTACAGAAGCGACAGTTAAGTTAAAGGAGTATGTATTGTCTCTGATGCCAAATGGATTGCAGATTAAATAAGATTAATAGAGCTAATTTTGTATAATTAAGCCTCTATTCTTTTATTTTGACATTAGGAGTTTATGTGCGGAAAACTTAGCGAAGTATAGGTTAACTTGAAAGTTAAATATGTTCTTACTTAACAATAATTGAACTATGCCAATTAAACGTATAATAGAAGGCCTAAATGAATTTCATGATAATTATTTTAGTATACATCGCGAGTTATTTGAACAACTGTCTCACGGACAAAACCCGGAAGTATTATTCATAACTTGCTCAGACTCGCGTATTGATCCATGTTTAATTACTCAAAGTCCGCCAGGAGAATTATTTGTTATCCGTAATGTGGGAAATATAATTCCTGCCTATGGAACGTTGAATAGTGGTGAAGGAGCAGGTATTGAATATTCTATTCAAACTTTAGGTATAAAAGAGGTTATCGTTTGCGGGCATTCTCATTGTGGAGCAATGAAAGGGCTATTACAAATAGGTAATCTTTCTCAACAAATGCCTTTAGTTTATGACTGGTTAAGACGTTATGGTGAACCTACTCGTCGTCTTGTTTTAGACAACTATAAGGATTATCCTAGCGATAAACTATTAAAAATTGCCATTGAGCAAAATGTATTAACCCAAATAGAAAACCTAGAAACATATCCAATAATTCGCTCTAGACTACATAGTGGTCAACTTACTCTTCATGCCTGGATTTATGAAATAGAAACTGGTGAAGTATTTGCTTATGATGCAAGTGTTGGTAAATTTCAAGCTCTGGAAAATCGCGCCTTTCCTGTACCTAATTTTTTGATTCGATTACCATCAGAGTAACGGGTATAGCTTGACTTAATTATTACTAGTGGCTAATAATTTTACTTTCATCAGCTACATAAAACTATAGTGTTTTCTCATCAATGATTTAGAATTGTCATATTTACTGAGTTTATATTTGTTTGTTGCGATCGCAGGATTCATCAGCTAATATAACAAACTGCTAAATTCTGCAATCTGGAAATTTTTTAATCGTACAACCAAGTATTGTTGTCGAAATCATCATTAGCATCTGCTGGCTGTGGTGGCAGTCTTTCAGGCGCTACGTATGATTTTCTGTAGTTATCAGGCGCTATGTGTGATTTTCTATAGCCAAGTGGGTTATATTTTTCTTTGACTTGAATTGCAGATTGTTGTTCTTGTGGTTTTACTAAAGATT
>JBBSOP010000203.1:0-8273 GCA_038259655.1 Chroococcales cyanobacterium | reverse complement strand
TCCTATTTTCAGGTTTGGGTGATTAGAAAATATTATATTAATCCTTTTGAGTCATATAATAATTTATTGTTTACACTTACAAGCATTGTTAATTGATTCTCGATCTGCCTTAAATACGACTTTTTCAGCAAGCCCTAAGTAAGCCTGAAAGTGCTTTTGGAAGTACAACCAAGAGGTCATATCTTCTCCTTCTTCTATAAATGCTTTGGGAGCTTGCTTGTATAAAGGAATGCGGTGATTAATTTCGTCTTGAAGAAACTGGGGTAATTCTGTTAAACCACTAATTTTACTGCCAGCGGCACTATAGATCATATTACCAGGGCGATCGCCCATTTTCATCCAAGGAAGCCACTGACCAATTCGATCCCAGCTTAATCTCAGTTGAGAAACTGAGTCAATTTTGGGGTTGTTTAAATCTGCGGTTAGTACTGTGAGTTTAAATAATTCTGCTGCTTGATAAGTTGGAAATGGACTATAAGCAGCAAATTTTGGATCTTCTGCTAAAGGATTAGGATAAGTTGGAAAAATATCAAAAACAAAGGTTGTAGCATCTCCTTCTACTTGTGCGGGAAATTTACCCCCAAATTTGCCCTGCACAGGATTATTGGCAACGTGTAATACTGGTACTGTCTCGCCTGTCCAAGGATTTTCCCATTTTCGTAGAGTCTCATTAGTCTGTGGGTCAAGATAATAAGTTAGTTCCCTAGAAGTAAAATTCCAGCTACCTTCTTCTGTAGGAATGCACCTACTAACGCTTAATCCCACCATTTTAAAGAGAAGTTGTCTTTTTTCACCGGGGATAAAACTGTAAATTTTACCCGTCCAGATCAAAAATGTGGATTGAGTAGGATCAAGGGAGGAACGAGTTTTCACCCATTTTTCAGCATCTAATTCTTGGATTTGGGCAACCATTGACAATATCCTTCAGTATGTTCGTTCAGCTACCAATTTACACTTTAAACTCCTAGAAGTACTACTGGAACTGATTTTCTGCAAATATTGCTAGACAAATCTCATTCAGTAAAAGTAATAAAAGGACTAAAGTCCTTACTACGAATTTACTCATCAATTTCCTGAGCGACCTGTACAATGGAGTATGAGACATCAAAGCTGTTCAGTACTTTGAGTTGCTCACTAAATTTTTGTGTAGATACTTGTGAATTTTTTGATCGGATGTGCAGTTTGGGCATATAAAGGTTGGGTAGGCGAACTTTATCCCCAAAGGACTCGTGCTACCGAATTTCTCTCTCTCTATAGCCGTCGCTTCACTACGGTTGAAGGTAATACCACTTTTTACGCAGTACCTAACCAAGAAACTATTACCCGTTGGGCATCAGAAATACCCCCAGAATTTAAGTTTTGCCTAAAATTGTCACGGGATATCACCCATAAGGGATTACTACAACCCCATATTCCTGTTGCTTTAAAATTTTTAGAGGTTATTCGCCCTTTAGGTAAACATCTTGGTCCTATATTTGCCCAATTACCGCCAAGTTATACCCCTGCATTACTGGAAGATTTGACTGCTTTTTTAGAAGCTTGGCCACGGAAAGAAGCACCATTAGCATTAGAAGTTCGGCATCGTGATTGGTTTAATGAACCTCATACTAGTAATTTAACAGCAGTCTTAAAAAAATTAGGTGTAGGACGGGTAATATTAGACTCGCGTCCGATTTATATTGGAGATGATGATCCCCAGTTAAAATCGGAACGTCGCAAACCGAAAGTACCAGTACAATTTAGTGTCACTGCGCCTTTTAGCTTGATTCGGTTTATTGCTCATCCAGATTTACCTGTGAATCAGCCTTTTATGGAAGAGTGGGTAACACAGATTCAACAGTGGTTAGAGACAGGAACGCAAATTTATTTCTTTGTTCATTGTCCTTTAGAAGAGCGATCGCCTAGCACAGCGCGTTACTTTCAACAGTTGTTAGAACAGAATGGTCTAGCAGTCCTCCCTCTACCTTGGAATAACCTTGAACATCCCCCTAATCAGCTGAGTTTGTGGTAAATATCTTCAGTAATAAATAATCATGTTTCAGGAGATAAAAATGAGTCGTCTACTTTATGAAAACTCAGTTTCATATCAAGGATATCTCGTTATTCCATTTGTTTTTGGTAAAGTGGATAACTACGAAATTTATTCGTATAAGACTTTATCAGAAATTGGGCATAAAAGCAAGTTTCATCAGGCAAATAATCCAGCAGGTATGTATGGCAGCAATATCAATAATATTATTGATATTGCTCAAGAACATATTGCTCAAAATTCCGATTTGGTTAGTCAAGGGGATAGCTTTAAGTCACGCTATATTTACCGCCACAATTTGATTATTGTGTTTAATGAAAGGGGTAAATACTTTTACGATCATTATCCTCCAGAATTATTGAATAATATTGCAGCACCGAAATTATTCAAATCCGAATACGAATGCTTGAGTTGGATTAAGCAAGGATTAAACGGGCAATCCATCCAACAGCAAGCAATATCAATTTTTTCTGAAGACGCATAGAAAAAACCAAATAACGCTATTAAACTTGGTCAATTAAATGTACAAGACTTTACTATATTAGAGCGTCATTCTTTTGAGCAATTACAAGTATTCGATCAAGTAAGTCTAATTTGTTTTGCTAATACAAATAACGAGTTTATTTCAGAATAAAAGCTTTCTGATAACTCTTTGACCTAAATTATTTAAACCAATACCAACTCTCTGTGCAGCGTCACAGAGAGTTGGTATGAGAGATTTCTATTTGAGTGATAAAGCAACGGAACAAGAAAAATTTCACACAACTTACGGGTAAGGTTTGTACCTTTTTCTTCCTCCCGCCTCCTGCCTTTCAAGACAGTCGCTAGGATGAATAATTTATTTTTTGATATGCCCTAATTTGTGCTATTTTGTAGTCCAAGCCGGATGGGCTAGTAAAGAAGCAAAGACTCGAACCCCTCGCAATTGATTAGAGAGGGGTAAGTGACCTTTAGGCGCACTCAAATCCCAAGTAAACCCGTTAGGGTAGCGTGTCCAGTTATTACCATTTTTCCAGCCAATTTTAGGCCAGAAATTATCCCAGTTTTTTCCTAAACTCAACCAAATTTCTCGTTGCACCGAAAAGCCAAACTTGCCCTCGGAGTGAACTAACCACAGATGATTAATGGTTTGTAAGTCAACAGCAGAAGCATTTTCTACCTCCGTGAAATATAACCATTTTCTTTGGACAGCCGTTGGCCCTGTGAGTTCGCACATTTTTTCTATGGTTACGCGATCGGCTGCTTGGAAGTCTTGAGTAGCAAGTAGCTGTTGCAAAGAATTGTAATTAATCCCGCAGTCTGATTTTAGAGGTACAATTCCCTCAGGAAAACAGGAAAGTAAAAATTCTTTGACTTGAGGTGCATCAGAGTTATAGAGGACTTGGTAGGCTTTGCCATCAATCCAAGTCGCTGGGTTGTCACGACGTTTCAGTAAAAATTCCATCAATACGGTTAATCCCTCATTACCCAAATCAGCTAACTGTGGGATTATTTGCTGTTGGACTTGAAGAGACCCAGCAATTAACGTTTGGCGGAGAGAGTCGGTGTCATTAGCAGGGCCTGATAAAATCATTGGGTCTGTCATGCCATTACTCATATTAGCGGTCAGCAGTGAAAAAGCGATCGCCTATCCAGTGTTCTTGAAAGTGAAGCACTGATAGCGAAAAGTAGTTTACTATTTTTGATCGTACAAAATTGCGACAATTTCACTGAAATTCCATACCAGAATCCCCAAATGCTGTACAAGAGAAATAGGGGGAAAATCTGCACCTGACGAATTGGTAAACAAAAGACACAGTAAAATTTGCAAGCCGACAAAAGCAGAATTTTTTGACTTGCGGCATATTGATTAGGAGTGTGTGAAGTATGTATGACAAGATTACTCCCCCTACAACTGGAGCAAATATCACCTTTAAAAATGGTGAGCCAATTGTGCCGGACAATCCAATTATCCCCTTTATTCGGGGTGATGGCACGGGTATAGATATTTGGCCTGCTACTCAAAAAGTGCTAGATGCTGCGGTAGCCAAGGCATATAAAGACCAGCGTCAAATTAGTTGGTTTAAAGTTTACGCTGGAGATGAAGCTTGTGATTTATACGGGACTTACCAGTATTTACCTCAAGATACACTCACAGCAATTCAAGAGTATGGTGTAGCGATTAAAGGGCCGTTGACTACCCCAGTTGGTGGTGGGATTCGTTCTTTAAATGTGGCACTGCGGCAAATTTTTGACCTCTATGCTTGTGTGCGCCCTTGCCGCTACTATGCAGGTACACCCTCACCCCATAAAAATCCTGAAAAACTCGATGTCATTGTTTATCGAGAAAATACAGAAGATATTTATTTGGGAATTGAGTGGCGACAAGGTAGTGAAATAGGCGATCGCTTGATCAAGTTACTTAACGAAGAACTGATCCCTGCCACCCCGGAACATGGGAAAAAGCAAATCCCCCTCGATTCCGGTATTGGCATCAAACCCATCAGTAAAGGCGGTTCCCAGCGTTTAGTTAGACGCGCCATGAAACATGCTTTGTTATTGCCCAAACATAAGCAACAAGTAACTTTGGTGCATAAGGGCAACATTATGAAGTACACCGAAGGCGCTTTTCGAGATTGGGGTTATGAACTGGTAACAAGTGAATTTCGCCAAGAGTGTGTTACTGAACGGGAATCTTGGATTTTGAGTAATAAGGAAAAAAATCCTCAGATTTCCTCAGAAGATAATGCCCGACAAGTTGATCCTGGATATGATGCTTTAACTCCAGAGAAAAAAGAGCAAATTGTCAAGGAAGTTGAAACAGTTCTTAATTCAATTTGGTCAAGCCACGGCAATGGCCAGTGGAAAGACAAAATAATGGTCAATGACCGGATTGCTGACAGTATTTTTCAACAAATCCAAACCAGACCGGATGAGTATTCGATTTTGGCGACGATGAACTTAAACGGCGATTACTTGTCTGATGCGGCGGCGGCAATTGTTGGTGGGCTGGGAATGGGGCCAGGAGCAAATATAGGTGATGCTTGTGCCATTTTTGAAGCTACCCACGGTACAGCACCCAAACACGCAGGTTTAGACCGGATTAATCCTGGTTCAGTGATTTTGTCTGGGGTGATGATGCTGGAATATATGGGTTGGCAAGAAGCCGCAGATTTGATTAAGCAAGGTTTATCAAAGGCGATCGCTAATAGTCAAGTTACTTATGATTTAGCACGGTTACTTGAACCACCTGTGGAGCCTTTAAAGTGTTCTGAATTTGCGGAAGCAATTATTCAGCATTTTGGTTAAGTAAAAACTAGTAGCCGTCAAGCTAGCTAGTTTTGAGTGTTTTTAGTAAGGACTTTAGTCCTTCTTTTCTCAGCACTAAAGTCCTTACTACGAGCTAAAAATTTTTCTCGACTAAACTTTTTGAATATTCCACAATTGTCTCAACTAATTCAAAATTCAATAAGCCTCCGACATAGAAGGTGTTGCGTTGACCTTGCATAGATTCTAGGCGATCGTAAAATCCACCCTGCATCACCTCTGAGGTAACGTGAGGAAAGTAAGACCACTCATCGTAGGTATAGTAATCATCATCTACTTGGCCTCCCAAATTTTCTACTGTCTTTTGAATCCCCTGAAGAACATCTGTTTTAGTGATTTTTCCCTGGCGATCTAAGCGAGTGTAAAAGGCAATTAGGTCATTTTCAGCAAATTGTTGAGCAATAAACCAAGGATTCCCTACCGCATTTACGGGAAGAACGTTAGTTACCGGGGTCGGCATTTGTAGATCAGGAATTAAGTACGTGATTAAACTGTAGGGATTGAGAATGATCTGCTCAAATAAATCTTTCTCTGCTGGCGACAAATCGAGAAAGGTGTTGAGGACATCCAACGTCAACGGACAAGCTAAAACCAGATAGTCAAATTCTAAAACTTCTTCATGGGTAACAATCTGGTCAAGAATCTGCTCTTGCTCGGTGAACCGTACCCGCGTAATTGCCCCACGCTTGATTTCTTTGATGTCAATATTCAAGCGCACATTTAGCCCCCAAGCAACACGCTCCCAAAAACGTTGGAAACCATCAGTAAATCGTTTTGGCCAACCGCAGCGCAAATCTGCACCGTAAGTAACTAAAGTCCCAAAGGTTTCTAGAGTCATATATTTTAGGGCATAGGCAGTGGGGATTTCATTTAAATAGCCATAGCCCATTGTGGTAATCGGAATTTCAAACAGAGTTTCTAAACATGACAAATCTTTCTGTGCTAACCACTGAGAAAAAGGCTGAGTGAGTTCGGGATGTTGACTGATACCAGCAAATCCAGGAACGGAAATAATTGGCTCTAGCCAAAGACGCTCCCAGCAAAAGCGCCCAACGGCTGCCAAAAACGTTACTGGGTCAGTTCCCTCGGTAACGGCATTCATAATTGAAGTGTAGGCAGGTTGTCCCGGTTGAGATTTAAAAGGGTTGTAAACTTGCCCTACCCCTTCACTGTAAAGCGAAGCGCCGACTTCTTCAGCTATTTTCAAGACTTCTTTGTAGGCGGGGGTGAGATAATTTGCACCTAAATCAAAGGAACGAGAATTGTAGGTAATAGAACAGCACAATCCCCCCACCCGTCCAGCTTTTTCTAATACAACTACATTACGGTAGCCTTGCTTTTTCAAAAAGTAAGCAGTAGATAACCCGCCTGCGCCCGCCCCGACAATACAAATTCGTGCATCTTTAGAGAGTTTAGTCATACAGTGTTTATTCTTAGGTAGTCAGGACTTACGCAAAATTATGGGAAAACGTAGACGCGCCAGCGGCTTCCCGAAGGGTACCGCAAAGGACACAAAGGACACGAAGTTAAGAGGGTTTTAGAGAGTTATTGCGTAAGTCCTAGTAGTAATATGCCCTGATCGCTAACGTCTTCTACTGAAAATGCGGATAAACTGCTTCTGTGAATAATTGCTGAATGGCTGGCTGGTTCAGGAGCGATTCATAATCCTGCTGCACGGGAATATCGTAACTAGCAGTGCGAGGAGCGATCGCAGCTAACCAAGCAGTGTGCATTGTGAAGCCAAAATCCAGCTGTGGATGGCTCAATTTGCATATCGGGCCAGCCTTTAACTGGTCAGCCTGGAAGATCCAAATTTCGTTGTTATTTCCCCCAAATACCGTACAGACGATATAGCCATCTGTAGAACTACCATTGCTGTTTACTCTCGGTATAAACTGGGGTGAACTAATGAAGTGACCGGGGGGCGCATCATAAAAATCTGCTACCTCCATTTTGGTTGTATCTAGCCGGAACAAAGAAGAAGGACGATTGTGGAATGCTTCTTGTCGTTGTAGTAATTCTTTTAGTGGTACTGCCCGATGAGGATAGTCTTGGTATAAATTGTAAATAAACTCAGTCAAAAGTTCCGGCCAAAAACCGAGGGATTGCCAATAAATACTCTCAATTCGCTTGGGGGGCAATCCAGAGTCCAGTTTTTCCTGGTAAGCGTAGAATCCGATACCCCAATGACGGCGAGTATCGTAAATTACTTTGGCATCCCGGATTTGGCCTGTCTCACCATCTATTTGATAACGACCCAGACGACCTACATCCATTTGCCCATTAGCTAGCATTCCTCCCAACCACAAAGGCGCAGATTTGGGAGCGTCAAATTTGGAAATGTCATATTTGCGAACCCATTCAGCGATATCTGTGGCGCAGAGGTGGGCAGCGTGGAGAGTGATTTGACCGTCGGGGTTTTCGTAGTCGGTCAAAAAATGCACTGTTTCTAAAGGAATTAAGGACGGGCGAACTACAACAGTAGTCATATCTGCCTTGAGGTCAGCCCGGCGCACTATATAAATGGGAGAATTGGGTTGCTGCGATCGCGTCAGTAATAGCCGCAGTAAACGCTCAGTTTCTAAACTATCAGGAACTGGGTTATTGAGGATTTGTTCTGGGCCAATCTTCAAGGAAGTGTCCATCAGCACCACGTAATCTTGAGTAACTGCTAGCTGATGGATGCTTTGTTCAATTCGCACCGGGGAACCATCCGGCAGCATCAACTGCCAGCGCTGGAGTTTACCTACACCATCCCACTGCAACAGATAAACAAAATCTGGCATGGCAGTTCCTAACCAATGCTCAATCCAGCGGATCAATTGTTGCCAGAAACTTTGAGAAAACTTATGAAACATTCCCAAAGGAATCTGCAAGGGATTATTTTCTAAAAGTTTAGCGATCGCACTTAGCAGTTGCTCTAATTCCTGGGGTATTT
>JBBSOP010000202.1:0-8283 GCA_038259655.1 Chroococcales cyanobacterium | reverse complement strand
TTAGAAAACATAGATTTCTGTCAAGACATACTGTCAAAGGAGTTAGGTCTTTCGAACTTTAAGGTTAGAGATCTTTCGAAAGTTACTCAAGATCGGCCCAAACTGGACAACTTAGATCAAAAGAGTAAGGATGCTATTTTAGAGGCAAATTCACTGGACTTCGAATTGTATAATTATGCGAAAAAAGTATTTCAAAAACGTTACGAAACAGAACCTTTTGCCAACTTAGAAAAAACCCTGGCCAAGGATTTTCAATCAAGTCAAACTTTATTTTAACTGTCAAGAATCTCGAGAAGTAATAGCAAGGATTGATAGATATGGGTTTAAGCTATGCTGCTGTACTGGGATGTCCACGATCAGGAACCACCTTTTTGATGAGTTGTTTGAACGTGCTTCCTTATACAGAATGTTTGTCAGGCATATCTTTTCCAATTCCTATTATTCACCTTATTGCCACTCAAGAATTCACCAATATTAGCCAAAAGTGTATGGACTATGCTTTAGAATCTACTTTAAATGTCTATCTTAATGCTTATTCAGGATCACGGGCAAAAGCAATTCAGCATTTTCTTTCTGGCTCTTTAGCCTTTAAGGAGTTAAGAGAGATCTTTCAGCGCAATCACCAGATAAAAAGAATTGTTTACAAAGAGCCCTTTTTTAGTTTTATCCCCGAATTTGTTTATAGAGCACTTCCCGAATGCAAAATTATACATTTAATTCGTGACGGTCGCGATTGTGCTAATTCATTAGTTAAAAGTTATGGTTCATTGACTGACGAAAAATTAAATAGCTATCGCACATCAGAATCACCATTAGGCTACTTTTGCAAAGGTCGATATGTACCCTGGTGGGTTGATTCAGATGAAGCCGATGAGTTTATTCAAGCTTCAGAGTATGTGCGCTCAATTTGGATGTGGAAAGAAATGGTCAAACGCTGTGATGGTTTCTTTTCCAAAAAAGATGTGACTCTCGGTAGACGGGTTTTACAGATAAAGTATGAAGAGTTAGTCACTCAACCTATCGTCACTGGCCAAAAAATTGCCGATTTTTTGGATGTAGATTTTGATGAACGTCTCATTAGAAGGTTTCTAAAAGCATCGCCTAGCTCAATTGGAAAATATAGATGTCGAGATCAGTCGGAAATAGATTTAGCAGAAAAAGTAGCATATAGTGAATTGAAATTGTATGGTTACATCAATTAGATTTCAGGTAGTTGTAAATGCAATACTGAAGGCGTAAAATAGGTTAAATATTGCTCTTCATTCTTGTTAGATTGACTTATTTAATCTTATCCTTAAAATCTCTAAATTCTTAAAATTTCTAAATTATAGTGCGACTGACTAACTCGAGACATACAGGGCGAGTTATTTCTATAATTCCACGCCTTCCTCCCTCTGTTGACGGGGTGGGTGATTACGCCCTCGGCCTAGCTCGTCAACTTCGGTCGGATTTTAGTTTTGAAACTCAGTTTGTGGTCGGAGACCCCACCTGGGTTGGCAATAATCAACTAGAAGGGTTTTACATCACCAAGGTTACAGAACGGTCAGCAGAAGCATTATTTACTCAGTTAGTACAAGTTCATTGTGCAAAGACTATACTATTGCATTACGTAGGCTATGGCTATGCTAAGCGAGGCTGCCCTAAATGGCTGGTCGATGGTTTGCTCCATTGGAAAACTAGTTATCCAACAGCGGACTTGATCACGATGTTTCACGAGGTGGCAGCATCAGGTTTACCCTGGACGAGTGCCTTTTGGCTTTCAGGTTCGCAGCATCAATTGGCAAAACAGTTGGTTTTATTGAGCGATCGTATCCTCACCAGTAAGCGTTCCTACGCAGAGCTACTCCAAAGCTATGCCCCAGAACGGTTTATGACTATTCCAACACTTCCTGTCTTTTCAACCGTAGGCGAGCTACAGAATTCTTCCAACTTGTCTGACCGTACCCGCCGTCTTGTCATCTTTGGAGGACGCAGCAAACGCACCAAAGTCTACGAAGATTCACTAGAGCAGTTGCGCCAAATTTGCCAATACCTAGATATACAAAAGATTTTTGACATTGGCCCCCCTCTTAGTTCACTTCCCGTCAATATAGATACTGTATCGGTTACCGCTATGGGTTGCCTTCCCAGTGAAGAGATTTCTGTCATTCTCTCCAGCTCCATAGCAGGTTTTTTCAACTACAGTCCTACATTTCTTGGTAAATCCACGATTTTCGCAGCGTATTGTGCTCACCGAGTCATACCCATCAGCGCCACCATGTCCGATCTCCATGAAGAGGGGTTGCAACCTGGCAAGCATTACGCTCTTTCAGCACAATACAACACCGAAAAAAAGGATTTAGCATTGATGCAGGCGATCGCAGATAATGCCTATTCTTGGTACCAGGTTCATAATTTAAGGGCTCAAGCTCAGTTATACAATGCTCTTCTCTACAGTTTAAATGTAACTTAATTGTGGATCAACTATCATTAATCCCAATAATATTACAGCAGCAGAGAAAAATAGCTGAGTTCAGGGCTGACATTAGTAATTTAGTTATCTATGGCCGGTTTTGAAATTTTTTCAAAGAGCATTCTGCATCACGAGCGGCTCTTGACTGGGACGCAGGAAAAGGATTATTAACTCGCCGATTGCTAGATTTAAACCTTTTTAAATCAATCATAACAGTAGATATCTAAACCAAAGCCACAACCTCTTGATCTTGATCTTGCTGTTGTATGGATGCAGTCAGATCTAAATAATCCCTTAGATCTGAAAAACGAAATATTTGACACCATTTGTTAGCAGAAATTATTGAACACCTTTAAAATCCTAGGGCTACTGTTCGAGAACGATCTGGGCTGCTTAAGCCCGACAGACTCCTAATTGCTAGTACCCCTAAGGATGAAAACTGTCGTTCGATCCTTGCTCTAGTCGTCCGTGGTCATTTTGCTGATTTTGGCGAACCATCATATCCTGCCAACTTCACTGAGTTAGTTCGTCAATATATTTCTCGAATACTTAAAAAATCAAGATTTCATGATCCCAGATTTTCATTCAAAAATTCGGGGAGAATTCAAAAGTTTCCTCAATATCATTGGCAAAAAATCCCCATCAGATCATTCCAGGGGCGACGATTTAGTGCTAATATTCTAGCGATTGTTAGGAAGCCGAGAAATAGTGGCCTATGAATCATGTGTTGACTGAATTTACCATGGTCAAAGGACTCCATGAGTCCTTAGCTCTTGCCGTTGAGGCTAGATTTGACAAGGACTCAAGCATTCTTGACCTTGGTGCGGGTGCAGGTGCATGGTTAGAGCGATTAGGAAATTCTGGCTATCACGACCTGTACGGTGTAGATAAAGATGTAGAGCGATTCCAGGCATCAAAAGGTAAATTTGTTGTGGCCGATCTCGATTATGGAACTATTGAACTTGAAGGAAAGACCTTTGATCTAATTACTTCAATTGAGGTAATTGAGCATCTAGAAAATCCAGGCCAGTTTTTGCATCATGTTGCCGAGTTTCTTAATCATGACGGCTATCTTCTATTAACGACTCCTAATTTACATTCTGTCCTATGTCGTATACGCTTGCTTTTGACCGGCAATCTGCGACAGTTTGATACTAAGGGTGAACCCACACATATCTATCCTGTTTTTCTAGAACCTCTTAAGCGTCTACTAACGCTACATGATCTTGAGATTATTGAATCGTGGACATTTCCGAAGTCTACATCAGTAACGTCACGTCCTAGTCTTAAACTACTCTCGTCTTTGGTCACAGTTTTCCTAAAGGATGATTTGCCAGGAGATATTTTGTGTCTTTGGATTCGAAGAAAGCCTCAATCTAATGGCTCATGAATATTTTGATTTCGTCTCGTTTTTTCTATCCTAAATTAGGTGGCAGCGAGACAAATGCTGAGATTCTGGCCTGTGAATTTATTCGACTAGGGCATCAAGTTAAGCTAATCACTCATACTCTTAACGTATTAGAAAAAGGTAAGGAAAAGCAGTTTCCTTTTCCAGTTATCCGTCGTCCTAGTCAAACTCAGCTGCTAGCGCTAACACTCTGGTGTGATGTGTGCCTACAAAACGGCATGCTTCTAAAACAGGCTTGGGCAATCTTATTAACTCAAACTCCTTGGGTCATTCGTCACCAAACCTGGCTTCAACATCCCAGTCAGCAGTCTACCTGGCTGACGAAGTTAAAGCTTTTTATGGTGAAATTTTCCACTTCAATTGCGATCAGTCAACCCATCGCTGATCATCTCAAACATCCCTCAATCCTGATTCCTAATCCTTACCGAGATAATCTGTTTTACTGTCTAACAGACGTACCGCGCACCAAGGAATTAGTTTTTCTAGGGCGTTTAGTCTCCGATAAAGGTTTAGATTTGCTGCTAGGCGCGATCGCAGACCTTAAAAAAAAGGATCTCTTTCCTCGGCTTACGGTCATTGGTACGGGCGAAGATTATGTGGTCCTACGCCAGCAGGCTCAAGACCTAGCAATAGACATTCAGGTTACTTTTGTTGGCTCAAAAGTTGGCAATGAGCTAGTTCGCTTACTCAACGAGCACCAAATTTTAGTCGTTCCATCGCGTTGGCACGAACCCTTTGGCGTGGTAGCGTTAGAAGGCATTGCTTGCGGCTGTGTGGTTGTTGGCTCATCAGGTGGCGGACTTAAGGAGGCTATTGGCAATTGTGGCCCTACGTTTCCTAATGGCGATCAGTCGGCTTTGGCTCAAACGCTAGGGCAATTGCTAACTCAGCCTGCTTTACTTGCTCGATATCGAGAAAACGCTTCTGGTCATCTGCGAAAACATCATCAGGCTACCGTAGCTAAAGCCTATCTCCAAGTTTTAGAGGAGGCGCTTTCATGAGCAATATGCTTTTAGCTTCTGTTACCCTTAGCTTAGTGATCTTACTTGCTGCCCAGGACTGGCGGCGTTCTATCAAGGCTATCTTAATTTTGGTCGTGGTGGAGGGGGCTCTACGCAAATGGGTGCTTCCCCAAGCGAGTCAGCTTATTTATTTTCTCAAAGATTTTGTTCTAATTGGTGCTTACCTGCGTTATTTCTTACTTTCTCAGGGTCAAAATAGGATTTTCACTAAAACCCCAATCGCTCTGGTGTTATTAGCTTGTATGGCGGTTTGGGGAAGCCTGCAAGCTTTGAATCCTAACCTTGGTTCAATAGTCATTGGCCTTTTTGGCCTCAAAAATTATTTCCTCTATATACCTCTCATTTGGCTAGTACCTCAAATATTTGAGACTGAGGAGGAGCTATACCAGTTTATTCGTAGCTACTTACTCCTGCTCATTCCAGTGGGACTACTGGCAATTGCTCAATTCTTTAGCCCGCCAACTAGTCCTTTGAATGTTTACGCTTGGGGCGATGAAGCTCCAGGTATAGCTGTCTCTGGCCTAGGCACTGTCCGGGTAACAGGGACATTCTCTTATCTGTCAGGTTACACAACTTACCTACTAGCCTCCCTATGTTTATTGTTGCCTATGCTGACCCGCCCTCAACCCCGACTGTGGCAACTCCTGACCCTAATCGAGGTAGTCCTACTAGCCATCACTTCCTTTATGACCTTGTCACGAGGTGTAATCTTTGGATCCATCTTAATGGTTTTGGGTTACTTAGGCATTCAAGCATTAACTAACTTCTCTAATTTTTTTCGTAGTGTACGTAAAATATTTTTGCTAACAGTAATTGGCTTTGTTGTTGTTACTCAAAGCTTTCGGTACGCATTCGATTCGTTTTTCACGCGCGCAACTGAGAATGAGGATGTATCTGAACGAATAACTAATAGTTTTATTCAGCCCTTTACCAATTTTAAGTTCAAAGGGTTTGATGGCTATGGATTGGGGGCGACTTTTCAAGGTAACTCTATGCTGCGTAAGATTTTTCATCTTTCGCCAGGAGAAGTAATTCCGGTTTACTATGAGAGCGAAATGGGTCGTATTGCCCTAGAAGTCGGGCCGATTGGGTTTTTTCTGTGGTATGGGTTGCGGCTTGTGCTGCTGTATTCTCTTCTTAAGGTTTATCTTAAGCTCAGTCACCCATTTTTGCGGCAACTGGCCCTTAGCGCTTTTGTCTATCAAGGTATAACACTTATTTCTCAAATGGTTTATAACCATACTGCCAACGTTTACCACTGGTTTTTCTACGGCTTTATCCTTTTGCTACCCCACCTACAGCGTGTAGACCAATGGCAAAAAGCTCAACAACCAGGTCTTCTTTATGGGTATCCGACGCATCTCTCTGGTGCATCACACCAGTAACCCGTTTGCTCGTAATGCTGCGATCGCACTAGCCGAGGCAGAACTGCTGCACGAGGTAATTACAACAATTGCCTACAATCCTAAAGGTTTGTTGGCTCGGGCCATTCAACTATTGCCTAGTTCGATAGAGCGATCGCTCAGTCGAGAGCTAGAACGACGCACCTGGATCCCACCTATGGGCGCAGTCATACGAACACACCCTTGGAGAGAAGCACTAAGAATTTCTCTATTAAAGTCGGGCATCAGCGCCAAACTGGGGCTAAGGAAATATGGGCCGATAGACTGGGTTTACACCTCCCTAGATCGCCATGTGGCACATCACCACCTCGATCATATTGATGCCATTTATGCCTATGAAGATAGTGCTGCCTCCACATTTCAAGCGGCAAAGCAACGAGGGATAGCTTGTCTTTATGAATTACCGATTGTGTTCCACCGCACGAGTCGCCAGATCCAACAAGACGAAGCAAGTCTCTTTCCAGAACTTGCTTCATCGCTACAGGCGGTTCATGAGCCACCATGGAAGATAGAGCGCAAAGATCAAGAAGTCGCCTTGGCCGACCATATTTTTGTACCTTCTTCTATGACTCACCAGTCGCTCTTGCAGGCGGGGGTCGCACCTGAGCGCATCTCAGTGATTCCTTACGGTGCGCCAGTTGACTATTTTCGGCCTCAGCCCAAGCGCGACACAAAATTTCGCGCGCTATTTGTAGGTCGAGTTGGCCCTCGAAAAGGCGTCCACTATTTGTTGCAGGCTTGGAAAAACCTTCAACTCAGCGATGCCGAACTGAAGTTGGTTGGGGTCAACGAATTTCCCCAAGGGTGGCTAGAGGCCTATCAAGACCACATTCACTATCTGCCCAGCGTTCCCCATGCTAGCCTGAGTCAACATTACTCTAGTGCTAGCGTGTTCGTACTACCATCTTTGGTCGAAGGCCTGAGTCTTGTTCAGCTTGAAGCTATGGCTTGTGGAGTTCCTATAATCACTACCCCCAACGCAGCTGGACCTGAGATTATTACCGATGGAGTCGAAGGCTTTATCGTCCCTATTCGCGATGCTGATGCACTTCAGGAAAAGCTGGAGTGGTGCTACCAAAATCCTGAAAAGTTGGCATCTATGGGGGTTGCTGCCAGATGCCGTGCAGAACGCCTTACTTGGGAAAATTATCATCAACGACTTTTGGGAAAAGTTTCAGAATTGCTTGGTGGTGCATTCTAAAACTTGTTTATCATTTGCTTTTCATCATCTTCTCTATGGATGAACCTGCTCAAGAACATCTAGCACTTCTTAGCCCTACTTCAAAGGGTATCTTACATCTATGGATACCTAATATGTTTGAGTTTAAGGGCGGAATACAGGTATATTCTGACTTCCTGTTACGGGCCATCCAACCTACTGCCATCTTTAAACATTCTGAGGTCTTTCTCAAGCATGATCGCCAGGTACCTCCAAGCACTCAAATATGGCAGAATTTACGCTTTCACTGTTTTGGGTACTGGCCTAAGGCTTTGCGAACAGCCGCTTATGCAACTAATCTTTTGCTCTGGGGTTGCTTAAAGCGGCCTCAACTAATTTTCACTACACATCTTAATTTCATTCCTGTAGCCTACGGTCTGAAGCGGTTTTTTGGCATACCCTATTGGACTGTTGCCCATGGAGTAGATGCTTGGAATATTCAGAACCCCTTGTTGAAGACATCATTGCATCATGCCGATCTTATCCTTGCGGTTAGCCATTACACCCGCAGACGACTCTTGGATGAACAAGATTTGGACGAAAAACAGGTTGTTGTATTGCCCAATACTTTTGAAACAAAGCGATTTAAAATTGCGGCTAAATCACCAGTATTACTAAAGCGTTATCAATTGCATACTGACCAGCCAGTTATCTTAACAGTAGCCCGGCTTAGCAGGAGCGAACGCTATAAAGGCTATGATCAGATCATAAAAGCCTTGCCGGAGATTCGTCGGCATTTGCCTACAGTTCACTATATTTTGGTTGGCCATGGCTCCGAT
>JBBSOP010000201.1:0-8362 GCA_038259655.1 Chroococcales cyanobacterium | reverse complement strand
CGCTTCATAAGCATTCACAACAGACTTAAAATCTTGATATTTTCCCCTATAAGCTTGCAAATCTGGAAGAAACTGAATAGCTGGATATCCAGTAGCTAAATGTAAATAACGACTAACTAAAAAAGCATAATTTCCCGGCCCACGAGAATAAGCTACACAATATCTGCCATCATCAGTTTTGCGAATTGCCCTAACTCGCCCATAGCGATAAATTTGATTCCAGCCAATGCGCTTTACTTCTCGATCTATCGAATCGAAGACATTAGCTGCGCGGGGCGTATAAGTTTCGGCAAAGCTTGGTTCAGCGAACACCTGCCATAAATACTTGAACGTTGAATTAAGTTGACCTTTACTAAAATCATGCCAAGCTTCCCTCACGGCATAACTAGGCCAGCCCCAAATATTATCAGGACAAGAGTCAGAATTAGAACGCAATCTTTCATATAAAGGAATTTGTGAATTGAGACAAAGGCGTTTATAACGCGCATAAGGTTCACCCTCCAATCCCAAAGCCACGATTTGATCAGCACGTACACCACTAATTCGCAGCAAATTAACCCAAACAAAGCTACCCAATCCTGCCCCAATTGCCAAATAATCGCATTCATCTACTGGTAAACCTGTAGCGTGAAGTGCTTGCACAACAACTTTTTCTGCCTGAAATGCTGGCGGTGGAAAAGTGCTACTTACGGGCGATACAGGCTGCGCTACTGGAGGTAAGCTAGGGTCTGGGAGATTAGTATTAGGGTTAAACTGAATCATTGACGGCGGACTAGTGGGTTGTGTGGTTGCGTTAACACCAAACCTCACCGTCATCGCATAAGGACCAATCTGTAAAGTATCCCCATTATTCAAGACACTACGCATTTGTCGCTGACCATTGACAAATACGCCATTAACACTCCCTTGGTCAATCACCATTAATTGGTTTTGTTCATAATCAATCAAAGCGTGATAACGAGAAACTTCGTTACTGTTCAGCAGCATCCTGGCAACACGCTTTCCTCCTATTTCGGCAGGTAAACGGGCGAACTCTCGACCAAAAGCGATCGGTACACTCAAATTTGGTTCTCGCTGTTCTCCCGTCGCCGGATCTTCCCAACTTAATTGAATTTGTAAGTTAGTCATTGGTCAGTTGTCAGTTGTCAGTTGTCATTGGTCAGTTGTCAGTTATCAGTTGTTCTTCTTCTTGCTTCCCCTGCTTCCCCTGCCTCCCCTGCTCAATTACTCGGTGCTACTAAGACGCTCACTGCCGCAGCTAAAGATGTACCACACCAGGGACAGCCAATTTGCAGATTTTCTGCCGGGGAAACTTTATGACATTTAGGACACTCTAAGCCGTAAATTCCTTGGGGTGGTGTTGGTGGATGGTAATGATGTCTCGGTTGTAGTTGGGGCTGCTGTGGATGCAGATTTACTACTGGTTGTGGTGGTACTAATATAGTTGCTGGAATATTGTTAATTGCAACGGCAGTAACTTGGAATTGCATTTGACCCAAATAAATCACACTCCCTTCATTTAAAGGCATTTCACCTTGGGCTAATTGCTGTCCATTTACTAAGGGGGGATTTTGCGATCGCAGATTTCTAATCAAAAACTGCTGCTGCTGAGGATGAAAAAAGATTTCTACATGCAGACCGGATACAGTCGGGTTACTTACAACAATGTCGCACCGCACTGGATCACGACCGATGCGGACAGTTCCAGTATTTTTGCTGGGCTGTTGTTCATAAATATTCTGTGTTCTATCTTGACCTGCATCGTGCCACTGCAAAGTTAGTGCATTCATTGTTTTAATGTAATTGCTTCAACTCCTTCCTGTGCGATTCCTAACACGAGTCAGCAGTAGCAAGCAAGTATTTAAAACAAACTTCAACAAATCGATACTGATACTATTTGCTTGATCGTGCAGATGCTAATTTATCAGCAATACGTGTGGTTTCTGGTAGGCGATATTTGGGTGTACAGCGTAATACATAGTTGATTGCTGTAGATAAACTCACTTTATGACCACTAGAGACATATAGAGGTTTGACTTTTGCCCGCGATCGCAAAGCTGCCCCTATTATTTCGCCTTTGTGTATCAATGGTTGCCAATTGCCTTTAGTTTCTGGTAATTCTTCATGCTTACCAATTAACAGTGATTTGGCTACACCGATAGTAGGCAGATCTAAAAGTAAACCTAAATGACTGGCTATACCCAATCTTCGAGGATGGGCAATACCTTGACCATCACACAAAATAATATCTGGTGTTGTTTCTACTTTTTCTAAGGCATCCAATACAGCTGGGATTTCTCGAAATGAGAGGAAACCAGGAATATAAGGAAATGATGTCGGACGGTAGGCTAAAGTTGTTTCTATTACTTGCAAATTGGGAAAACTCAGTACTGCTACTGCTGCACGGCTAATCGTTCCATTGGCTTCAAAGCCCATATCCACCCCAGCGACGTACTGCACAGGTTCTTGGATTTGATCTTCAGTAATTACCTGATTTCGCAACTTTTCTTGGATAGCTATAGCTTCTTCAACCGTCAAAGGCCAAGCATGACGTTGATAAATTTTCATCTTAAAAAGCTGTATTTAATGATTAAATTCGATTTATTAACATTTTTGAACATAAAAAATAATACTTTCTACTATTGTGATGATTGTACAAATTTTGTATAAACAAACAGAAGCTATAAAAAAGCAATAAAGTAATAATTTATAATAAACTCAACCAACCAAAAACCTGCTCAGCTGTTAGTTCCAATTCGATACCCTCAAGAATCGGTAATTTATCAGCACCTTCATATAATTCCACTCGCTGACCAGGAAAAATCCCTAGAACACTTTCATCTTTCGGGTTAATTAACCAGCCAAGTTCAGTACCATTGCGTGAACAATGCAATAGTTTACTCAATACTTTTGTTAGTTTTTGGTCTGGGGAAAGAATCTCAATTGCCCAGTCAGGATGAATTTTAAAGCGATTAACAATTCTGCCAGATGAAGTTTTGGGGATTCTATCCCAGCGAAACACAGACACATCAGGGACAACAGAAGCACCGCCAAAGGTGCAGCGCAGTTCGGGCAAAGCGTAAGCAATTTTTTGGCTTCTAGCTATGCCGTTTATTGTTTCGCAAAAAGTAGCTTGGAGCAAGCTATGTTCACCTTGAGGCATGGGTTTTTGAATGATTTCTCCATTGATAAAATCTGATGCTGGTTCAGTTTCCGGCAGTTTGAGGAATGCGTCTAAAGTTAGTTGGGGTTGACTGGTAATAGTCATAAGTAAATAGCAAAGGTTTAGAGGAAAATAGTACCTGTGGTTAAAAAAAATTGGGCGATCGCTCCTGACAAGATATGATCGCCCAAAAAGTAATTAATTACACAGCCTGATAGCTAGCAGAGAAAGTCTCTTTTAGCGATTGCCAACGAAAAGCGCGATCGCCACCCCTTTCGAGAATCACCTTAACTCGTGGTTCCAAGCTAGGCAAAGTTGCTAAAAACTCCACTTCCTGATCAGAAAGAATATGTCCTTCTATCATCCATACAACTAACCCCTTTGACTTTGGTGGTAGCTGTTCTAGTTGATAGTTAACAATTGGCGGCAAATAATATGTATAACCAACCGCCGCGCCACTACCAGTACTTTTCTTACCCAGATGCGGTGGTCTTACTCCATGAACTCCCGTCAGATAAGCAGCTACATCACCTAAGCCCCTAGCGGTAATGTGGAGAGTAGTATAGCCAGCCGCGCGCAGTCGCCGTTGATATCTACCTTCAAAGCCTCCCTCCAAAGGTACATACACACCAAGAGAGCCAAATTTTTCCAGATCGCGAATCAAACCGTTGCCAGTGGTAATTAGTGCCATAGATTTTTGTTTTATCCCACCTAGATATCTCTATTATTTACTGTCAAAGGAGTGATTAACTCAGATAACTAACGTATAAGTTTAGATTAGCTTCTTCACCCGCGATCGCGGAGTCCCAAATTGATCTAAAAAAATATAGACAAAGATAAATAAATGATTTATATTATTAGATTGTGACCAAACGCAAAAAATAGGCTGCCTTTTACTGCCATTTAGAACTGGTGTTAGCATTAAAAGCTGATGACTCAAATTTAACGAGTATAAGCTGGTTCAAATTGGCAAGAGACTGGTAAACTAGAAAAGCTTTCAGGTCAAGACAAGGAGCCAGAGGCCAAAAAACCAAAGCTCCAGACTACAATCACTCCTGTAGCCCCTGAAAAACCAGACAAGACCTTAAGCTATAGTTTAAGGTGTTTAGTGGAGTAGAAACTGAGCAGTAATGTTGGTTTATGACATTGCATCAGCCTCAGTTAACGGATACTGAGCGAAAAAACAACGCTTAAGTCCTACTACAATCAGCAAAGTGCCAAAGCAAATGCTTGGACGAAAGCATTGCTGCACGAAGCGCAAAGCTCTAAAGCATTGCCTCAATTCCAGAAGTTATTGCTTCCCATTAGGAAGACGCTTGTGGCTGTTCTGGTAAGAGGGCGAGTGAAAATAAACGGATTCATCAAGCAGTAAAGGCACAGCTTGTTGTGTTCAAAAAAGTTGCAGCTGCGACTTATAGAGGATCGTCCACCCTCGAAAAACAGCTACATAGCGTGTCTTAACAAAGTCCAATTCCAAGGTCAGTAAGTAGAAAGGAGAACCAGTTACTGTGTCTGTAGGTATTCTCGGCACCAAGCTGGGCATGACCCAAGTATTTGACGAGTCAGGAAGAGCTATTCCTGTCACCGTAGTTCAAGCTGGTCCATGCACCGTTACCCAAATTAAAACCAAACAGACTGATGGTTACGCCGCCATTCAAGTCGGCTTTGGCGCAGTCAAACCAAAGGCGTTGAACAGACCGCTACTAGGTCATCTGGCAAAATCATCTGCCCCAGCGTTGCGTCACTTAAACGAGTATCACACAGATGCCCCTAGTGATTATGCTTTAGGTCAAGAGATTAAAGCAGATATTTTTAGTGCTGGTCAAATTGTAGATGTAGTTGGTACTAGTATTGGTCGTGGTTTCGCAGGCAACCAAAAGCGTAATAACTTTGGTCGCGGGCCTATGTCTCACGGTTCCAAAAATCATAGAGCGCCAGGTTCCATCGGTGCTGGTACAACACCAGGTCGTGTTTATCCAGGTAAACGGATGGCAGGGCGTTTAGGTGGAAAGCGCATCACAATCAGTAAGTTGACTGTAATGCGAGTAGATGTAGAACGTAACTTACTGCTAATTAAAGGAGCCATTCCTGGTAAACCAGGGTCTTTAGTGAATGTTCTGCCTGCGAAGAAAGTTGGTAAGTAGTCAACAGTCATTGGACTATGGACTAATGACAAAAGACAAAGGACACAAAGATGGTAGAGAGTGTAGTTAAAAATTGGCAAGGAGAACAAGTCGGACAGACGACCTTTGAATTGCGAGTTGCTAAAGAAGAAACAGCAGCACATATAGTGCATAGAGCATTGGTTCGGCAAATGACCAATTCTCGTCAAGGAACTGCCAGTACAAAAACTCGTGCAGAAGTTAGAGGCGGCGGTCGTAAACCTTGGCGGCAAAAAGGCACAGGTCGCGCCCGTGCAGGATCTATCCGTTCACCATTATGGCGTGGCGGTGGCGTAATTTTTGGGCCTAAGCCTAGAGACTTCAACGTCAAGTTAAATCGCAAAGAACGGCGTTTAGCATTGCGGACAGCACTGGTAAGCCGTGCTGACGATTTGATTGTAGTGGAAGAATTTAGCAACGAGCTAGCCCGCCCGAAAACCAAAGAGTTGATAGCAGCGCTAACTCGTTGGGGCGTAGAACCAGATAATAAAGCACTATTAATTTTGGCTGACATTGCGGAGAACGTTCATTTATCAGCCCGCAACATACAGAATTTAAAGCTAATACCAGCTGATCAGCTAAACGTTTATGATTTGCTGCACGCTGACAAAATTGTCGTTACGGCATCAGCCCTAGAAAAAATTCAGGAGGTCTACAGTGCCTAACTTTGACCCCCGTCACCTTGCTGACTTAGTACGTCGCCCGATTGTTACCGAGAAAGCGACCATCCTGATGGAGCAGAACAAATACACATTTGAAGTTACTCCTAAAGCAAGCAAACCAGAAATTAAAGCCGCAATTGAAGACTTGTTTCAAGTCAAAGTTGTCAAAATCAATACTGCATTACCCCCACGCAAAAAACGGCGTGTAGGTAAATTTATTGGTTACAAGCCCCAATACAAACGAGCTATCGTCACTGTTGCAGTTGGGGACGAAGACAAGATTAGACAAGTTCTCTTCCCAGAACTCTAAAAAGTTATTAGTGATGAGTTACAAATTATCTCTAACTCCTAACTTCTAACTTAAAACTCACAACTCGAATTTTAATTATGGGTACTCGTTCTTATCGCCCCTATACCCCCAGTACTCGCCAAGTTACTATCTCCGACTTTGCAGAAATTACCAAAACAGAGCCGGAAAAGTCGCTAACTGAGTACAAGCATCGTCCCAAAGGCCGTAATAATCAAGGGCGGATCACTAGCCGTCGCCGGGGTGGCGGTCACAAACAGCTTTACCGGATTATTGACTTTAAACGCAATAAACGTGATATGACTGCCACGGTAACAGCCGTTGAATACGATCCAAATCGCAATGCTCGGATTGCTTTATTGGTTTATGAAGATGGCGAAAAGCGGTACATCCTCCATCCCAATAACTTGAAAGTTGGGACAACAATTATTGCTGGATCAGCAGCTCCTATTGAAGATGGCAACGCTTTGCCACTCTCGAATATACCTTTAGGTACAGGGGTTCACAACGTAGAATTGACTCCAGGTAAAGGTGGTCAAATTGTGCGTGCAGCTGGTGCTACAGCGCAAGTTGTGGCGAAAGAAGGTAAATACGTAACTCTCAAATTACCTTCAGGAGAAGTCCGCTTAATTCGTCGGGAATGTTACGCCACTATTGGGCAAGTAGGCAACACCGATGCGCGAAATCTCAGTGCGGGTAAAGCAGGAAGAAACCGCTGGAAAGGTCGCCGTCCGAAAGTTAGAGGTAGTGTGATGAACCCCGTTGACCACCCACATGGAGGTGGTGAAGGTAGAGCGCCTATCGGTAGATCTGGCCCTGTTACTCCTTGGGGCAAACCTACCTTGGGTGCAAAAACACGCAAACCCAAAAAAGCCAGCAGTAAATTGATTGTGCGTCGTCGCCGTAAGTCTTCTAAACGCGGTCGTGGTGGTCGTCAATCCTAGAATTTTGGATTTTAAATTGGGGATCTATTTAAAAATGAACATTAAAAAGTCAGATGCCTAATTGTCCAAAATCCGAAATCCAAAATCCAAAATCCAAAATTAAATTATGGGTCGTTCTCTAAAAAAAGGTCCTTTCGTTGCCGATCATCTGCTCAGCAAAATTGAAAAGCTGAATGCTAAAAACGAAAAACAAGTTATTAAAACTTGGTCGAGAGCCTCGACAATTTTACCCCTGATGGTAGGTCATACGATCGCTGTTCATAACGGAAGACAACATGTCCCCGTTTTTGTAAATGAGCAGATGGTAGGGCATAAGTTGGGTGAATTTGCCCCAACACGTACTTATAGGGGTCATGGTAAAAGTGACAAAAAATCAGGTAGGTAACTAGTCAGTAGTCAGTGGTCAGTAGTCAGTGGTGAGTGGCAATCTATTTGCTAAAGCCACGACACTTGCAAGATTAGGATATTAAACCAAATCAAAAACAACACTTCGACAAGCTCAGTGCATCGCTGACAACTAACAACTAACAACTGACAAAATTGGAGAAAAATATGGCTGTTGATACTACTGAAGTCAAAGCGATCGCCCGTTACATACGCATGTCTCCCTATAAAGTACGTCGAGTCCTCGATCAAATTCGGGGGCGGTCGTACCGAGAAGCGTTAATTGTTCTAGAATTTATGCCTTATCGCGCCACTGAACCAGTATTAAAACTGCTCAGAAGCGCTGCTGCTAATGCCGAGCATAATGCTGGCTTAGATCGCACTCAATTGGTGATTACCCAGGCTTATGCAAACCAAGGCCCAGTATTAAAACGGTTCCAACCTAGAGCGCAGGGACGAGCTTACCAGATTCGCAAACCTACGTGTCACATTACTGTAGCTGTTGGTGCTGATCCTAATAGCTGAGTAGGTAAATAAACACAAAAAATTGCGTAAAGTAAGAAATTTTAGAGGAAGTATTTGTGGGACAAAAGATACATCCAGTTGGTTTCCGCCTGGGTATTACACAAGAACATCAATCTCGCTGGTTTGCCGTTCCTGAGCGCTATCCAGAACTTCTCCAAGAAGACTACAAACTCCGTAAATATATAGAACAAAAGCTTGGTAGACTTGCTCAAAAT
>JBBSOP010000200.1:0-8390 GCA_038259655.1 Chroococcales cyanobacterium | reverse complement strand
TGGACACAAGTTGCACAGTACTGTGTGTTGATTTTTGCTTACTTAATTCCGGCAATTGCGATCGCCTGGTTGCTTACAGGTAATCCTATTCCCCAATTAGCATTTACCTTTAGCGATGTTGCCGACAAACTCAATCAAGTCCAACTTGATTTAGGGTTTAAGGAATATACTCAGCCATTTGCGAACAAGTCCATGCTTGATGTGCTGTTTATAACTATTGCCTTAATGGTTGGTACTGCTGGCTTACCCCATATTATTGTCCGGTTTTACACAGTCCCAAGTGTACGGGCTGCCCGTTTTTCCGCTGGTTGGGCTTTGTTATTCATTGCCATTCTTTATACTACGGCTCCCGCCCTCTCCATGTTTGCTCGTTATAACCTGATCAATACTCTGCACAATCATACAGTTGCAGAAGTGCAGCAGCTAGACTGGGCGACTAAATGGGAAAAAACGGGATTGTTAACCTTTGATGACAAAAATAAAGATGGTCGTCTTCAGCTAACCCCCGATAAAAGTACTAACGAAATTACGATTGATCGGGATATCATCGTACTTTCTACCCCAGAAGTCGCTAAACTTGCACCTTGGGTAATTGCTTTGGTAGCAGCTGGTGGATTAGCAGCAGCTTTGTCTACAGCATCAGGTTTATTGCTGGTAATTTCAAGTTCTGTCGCCCACGATATCTATTACCGCATCATAGATTCCACAGCCTCGGAACAAAAACGCGTGTTTGTCGGACGGATTATGGTGGGTGTATCCATTGTTCTTGCGGGTTACTTTGGGGTGAATCCGCCGGGATTTGTGAGTGAAGTTGTGGCTTTTGCCTTTGGTTTAGCTGCTGCTAGTTTCTTCCCGGTAATTTTCTTAGGGATTTTCGACAAGCGCACCAATTCCGAAGGAGCGATCGCTGGGATGTTAAGTGGTTTAATTTTTACCATAGCCTACATCATTGGCGTTAAGTTCGGAGGTATGCAACCTTGGTTTTTTGGGGTTTCTCCAGAAGGAATTGGTACTTTAGGTATGCTGATTAACTTTGTAGTTACCTTAGTAGTCTCTCGTCTCACCCCACCCCCACCAGCAGAAATTCAAGCAATGGTAGAAGATCTCCGCACTCCAACTATTGAAGAATCAGTGTTTGAGTGAAGAAAGCAGGTTGCAGGGACAAGGAGACAAGGGGAAGGAGCAGGGAAAAAGGGAGAAAGATTATTGTATAAATTCAAAGTATTTTCTTCATTCTCCCCTGCGCCCTGCACCCTGCCCCTCTGCCTCTTCTTCCCTATGCCCTAGCGAACGTGGTTTCTGGTAAGATAATAAGATTTAACTGTGCAAGGTTTTCTCAACTTAAACAAACCATCAGATTGGACTTCTCACGACTGCGTGGCACGGGTGCGAAAACTCTTGCGCTTCAAACGTGTGGGACATGCAGGAACTTTAGATCCCGCTGCTACTGGAGTGTTGCCAATCGCACTTGGTAAAGCTACAAGATTATTGCAATATTTGCCAGAAAACAAAGCTTATAAAGCCACTATCCGGCTGGGTGTGCGTACCACAACTGATGATTTACAAGGTGAAATCATTCATTCTCAGCCTTGTGCTGGATTAAGTTTGGCAGAGGTAAAAACTGCTGTGTCAAAATATATGGGCAAAATTGAGCAAATACCACCAATTTACAGCGCAATTCAAGTGGATGGAAAACGACTTTATGATCTAGCGCGTCGAGGCGAAACAGTAGAAGTGCCAATTAGAACAGTCGAAATTTTCCACACAGAAATTTTAGATTGGCGAGAAGGAGATTTTCCGGAATTGGATGTTGCGATCGCCTGTGGTAGTGGTACGTATATTAGAGCGATCGCCCGCGATTTAGGCACAGATTTAGCAACTGGTGGGACTCTTGCCGCTTTAACGCGCACCCAAAGTAGCGGTTTTAACTTAACAGACAGTCTCACTTTCAACGACTTAGAAGCTAAACTACAAGCCGAAACATTTCAACCTATTGCTCCTGATATTCCTTTACAACATTTACCATCTGTAAATTTACCAGCAACATCTTCCCAAAAATGGTGTCAAGGACAGCGAATTACTCTAACTCTAGATGTTTCCGGGATGGTGAGAGTTTATGAACAAGAAACTCGCTTTTTGGGTATTGGAAAATTAGAAGGTGAAGTCTTGATTCCCCTTATGGTTTTCGAGCCGATTTCGTAGCTAGTTTTACCACTTTGTCAAGCTAATAAGATATTGTTATCAATGCAATAACTTTATTTATGCAGTGTGTTAATAGATGTATATGGTAAACTCTATGATAATTATTTCATAATGTAAACCAGCGATCGCCTTTTGTTTGCCACACTACATTTTTCGTAGAGCTTGTGCTTGTTCTCAGCCCATAAAGACTAAAAAGCTTAAGTTCAATCTTAAAATCAAGATTTTCACTGGTAAAAGTGTTCATATATTGGCAATCTATACAAAGTAAACACTTACTCAGTACAATTACAAAAAAATGAATAAGATTGCTACTCCTAAATTTTCTACTTTTGCAGATCCTCAAGAGGCAGTCCAGCAAATCGCTATAGACTTAACATCAAATGAAGTTCAAAGTTTGGAACAATATTGTGAACAGACAGGCAAAGCCGCAGAAGATGTGATTCGCGAGCTCATTTGCAAGTTGTCAACAACCTGACTTATGTCTGTATAAAATAAAGCATTCAACGTGAGCTACTAGACATTACTAGGCTCAACTAAGCGCTTAACAACATATTTCATGTTATACGTTAGCTAGTTCGTAAATAGTTGCCTTTGCATCCCATAACTTACTTCAGGCACAAACTTTGATTGTTTTTGGAGATTTTAATAAAATTCATCTAGAAAGCTATCCTATAGCAAGCCATCTCCATCTCTCTTGGTAGCAAAAGTAGTAGTTAATATACTAGAATACATAAAAGTGTAAAATGTGTGATAAATTTTTAACTGATATTGAATCAGTACATATTTCGCCCGACGATGTAGTGGTAGAGACTACCAATCGTAATTGGTTAGATCAACCCGAACGTCCGGGGAACGGCGATTCCCTTGCTCCAAGGATGATTGATGTAAATACCTTAGCTCAAACTCGAAAGCTTTTAAATAATTCAATAGTAAGTGCTTGGCACGCAGTGAAGACCGAGCGCAGGCCACCAGCCTTAACGCCTACACGTTGGGTATGGCGACTCGCAGCTTTTTACCATTTGTGCCACTCTACCCCGCGATTGATGGAGTCAGCGCAAAAGCGCTTCGCTTTGACAAATCGTCAGAGTTTGGCGCAGTGGGCTGGACAGAAAGGCAGAGAAGAAGCAGGTCACGACCTACTTGCTCTGCGGGATATTGAGTCGATGGGATATAGAGCCGAAGCTGTTGTAGAAGCGCTTTATCCTCCTGCTGCCAAGGCTTTGATGGATTACTTTGTCCAAAGCGCGCAAAACTCAGATCCAATTGATTGCGTGGGTTATTCCTATACAGCAGAACGTTTAGGGATATGTATAGGAGAGGGTTACATCCAGAGTGTAGAAGCACTGCTACCATCCGATGTCAAAGCTACCCGTTGTCTGCGCGCCCACAGTGCTGTTAGCACCACCGAGATAGAACACGTAAAGGAAACGCTTGCAATAATTGCGGGTCTGACTCTTCAAGAGCGCGATCGCGTTGCAAAAGCTTGTTACCAAGCTGCATTTTTGCGCTTCAGCCCACCCAAAGAAGCTTACATATCAGATGAGGAAATTGAGAATGTCTTAGAACCACTAAAAGATTAGAAATAACATCAGTGGGGCTTGATTAACAAATAATAAAGCACTCACTTAACAACTAAGCATGGCTTGTTTAAAACAGCTTTCATAGTATACAATTCAGCAAAATTACAAGGATAAAGATCATGAAAACAGCAACAACTACAGCTATCAAACAGGAATCTTTGAATCCTCATGATTCTGCTATCAAGCAGCAATCTTTGAATACTCATGACTCTGCTAGCAGCTTAGAGATTTTGGATGACACAGAGTTTGAGTTGGAAAGAATCATGTTCGAGGAATTTGCAAAAGGATTACCAAGTGACATTCCTATGGCTGATCTTTAGTTTCTAACTGTCTGCACAGTTGAATAGATAAGGCTTGAATTATAAGTTGATATCCCTTACTTTTCTAGCTCGTGGTAAGTAAGAGTTTAAAAAGGCTCAGAAGTTGGTTAGACTCACATACCATGATAGTTAGATAGTGAGGGATTGAGACTTATCAAGCAGAGAAAATCTCCTGTCTACTGAAACTATATTTTAAACAACTGTTACTTTACTCTTAATATTAGAGTAATGGAATAGCCACTAATTTCACATAATTGCTTGCCAAAGTTATTTTTCCTAAGTAATTGCTCCTAACCCTTTGAGGGTAGTAATAGTTGCGGCGGTTAAACCTGTAACCTCTTTAATATTCATTCCTTCATAAAATTTTTTAGCTTTCAAAGTTTTCAGGCACTCGCTTGTACTGATATCCCAAAGTCGAATCGTCTCATCAGCGCCACTACTAGCTAGAGTTTGATTATCTGGGCTAAAAGCGATTGACCAGACCCAAGCTGAATGTCCATATAACGTCGTTTTGCATTCACCTGTATTAACATCCCATAACTTAACCGTGTAATCGGGACTGCTGCTAGCTAAAATCTGACCGTCCCGACTAAAAACGACTGCTTTGACGATACCATTTACACAAACCTGGAAAGTTTGAAGACAAACACCAGTGCTAACACTCCACAACCGAATTGTACCGTCATAACTAGCACTTGCCAGCAGTTCACCATTCGGGCTAAAAGCAATTGACCAAACCCAATTAGTATGCCCTTCTAACGTTTTTCTGCACTCACTAGTGTTTATATCCCACAACTTCACTGTCTGATCCCATGCACCACTCGCAAGTATTCTCCCTTGAGGACAAAAGGCAACTGACTGAACCGCGGCACGATGTCCCTGAAAAGTTTGTAAGGCTTTGCCCGTGATGACGTTCCATAACTTCACTTTTTGATCGTTACTGCCACTTGCCAAGGTCTGACCGTCTGGACTAAAAGCAACTGATTGAACCGCAGCAGAATGTCCCTGAAAAGTTTGCAAGGCTCTACCAATGCTAACGTCCCATAACTTCACTGTTTGATCGTCACTGCCACTTACCAATGTTTGCCCATTTGGGCTGAAAGTTACCGACCGAACCGCAGCACGATGTCCGTGGAAAGTTTGCAAGGCTTTACCAATGCTAACGTCCCATAACCTCACTGTTTGATCATGACTGCTACTTGCTAATGTCTGCCCATCCGGACTGTAAGCAATTGACCAAGATTGGCTAGTATATCCACTGAGAGTTTTGAGACATTGACCAGTGCTAACGTCCCATATTTTCAAAGTTTGGTCATCACTGCTAGTGGCGAGAAGATTCCTTTGCAGACTAAAAGCAACAGAAAGTACCCAACCCGAATGTCCCTGAAGGGTTTTCAGACATTGAGCAGTGCTTATACTCCATAGCCTTACTGTGTGATCTAGACTGCCACTAGCGATAATATTGCCTTGAGGACTAATGGCAACTGACCAGACAGCAGCATGATGTCCCTGTAGGGTTTTGATGCATTTACCAGTGCCAATGTCCCATAACTTCACTGTTTGGTCATCGCTACCACTTACTAGGGTCTGACCATCAGGACTGATAGTGATTGATCGTATCCCATCACGATGCCCCTGTAAAGTTTTGAGGCATTCACCAGTGCTAACATCCCATAATCTAATCGTGTCGTCATCACTGCCACTTACCAACGTCTGACCATCCGAATGAAAAACCGCAGAAATTACCCAACTTGTATGTCCTCGTAAAATTCTCAGGCATTCAGCGGTGCTAACACTCCATAGTCTGATCGTGCGGTCATTACTGCCACTTACTAATGTGTTACCATCCGGGCTAAAGGCAACTGTCCATACTTCGTGTTCGTGTCCCTGTAAAGTTTGAAGGCATTGACCTGTAATAGCATCCCACAATTTTACAGTGTGGTCACTACTACTGCTAGCAAGAATAGTACCATCAGGACTAAAAGCAAGTGATGGAACCCAATTAGTATGTTCCTTACAAATTAAAAGTTGTGTCCAATCTGAAACTTGGTACAAGCGAATTTCACCATTGGTATCCCCCGTAGCCAAAAGGTTGCCATCAGGGCTAAAGGCTACTGAGGCAATACCACCAAAGGTTTCCGTAAAAATAGACTTGGCTAAATCAGAATTTTGAAAATTGACATCGTGCAGTTTCACATTCCGTAAGTCTGCTTGCCAAACTGTTAGTTCAGAAAAATCATAGCCCCTTAAATCTGTCTGTAGTTGACAAAGTAAATTAAGAATATTTCCACCTGTGTACCCTGGTTCTAGGGGCGATTCTTTACGTAGTTTAACTAAAATTTTAGTTAATTTGTTTTCGATGCCTTTTTTACTTCTTAATACAGTCAGCAACCCATCAATTACTAATTTGAGGATGAGGCGAATTTGGGTTTCTCTGATGTAGTCTTTCGCACTCGCTTTGATCAAAGCGTGGCATCTAAAAAGCTGAATATTCTCAGTTACAATTTCTTCACAGACTAGCTCTATCAATACCTGAGTTACATATTCCATGACTACAGGTTGTAAGGTGAACGTTGCTGCACTTTTTTCGACTAGCGATCGCCTTACTAAAGATTCTAGAGCCTCTAGTAATTTCTGTTGTGGTACTGGTGATAAAATATCTTCCCGCAACTCTGATAAGGAAACTGGTTCACAATTAATTGCTAGCCAATATATTATTTCTTTTTCTAAATCTGACAAGCGCTCAAATTGCTGGTCTAAAATATCACGAATATCTCCAAAAACAACTGTATTTTGTTGCAAAAACTCAGTTACATTGCCAGCAAACACATCTTGAATAGTCGTAGCAACTATTTTTAAAGCTAAAGGATTACCCGCATAGCGTTCAATCATCACTTTCCATTCATTTTCTGCTGCTGATAATCCTTTAAGTTTTAAAATTTTCTGTGCTTCTAAAACCTTCAAGCCATTCAGAAGTAATGAGCGAACAGGTGCTTCTCCTTCCAGTAATGCTACTTCTTTAGGTTTTTCACGACTAGTTATTATTAGGCAGCTTGGATGAGTTGCTTCTCCTAACCTTCTGAATAACTCTCCATACTCTTCATATCCTTCTCGATAAGTTCCGGCTCTACTACCACTACGTAGAATTGATTCTGCATTATCCAGTATCACTAAACAGCGGTGATTACGTAAATAATATAAAAGCCGCGAGATTCTCTCACTTAAGCTTTCTGGTAAGCTACTTTCTGTTTCCTGCTCGTCAGATAGAAATTGAATCAGGTTAGTTAAAATAGTTTGGATGGGTGGTGCTTCTCGTAGCGATCGCCAGATAACATACTCAAAGTTATCTTGAATTTGTTGAGCAAGTTTGATCGATAAAGCCGTTTTACCAACACCTCCTATTCCTAATAAGGCTACCAATCGGCATTGCTCGTTAAGAATCCATCTTTCTAATGTGGCAAGTTCTTCTATACGTCCATAAAAACCAGGTGTAAAAATAGATTCTCCCCAATCTAGGCGATTAGTTGAACTTAAATAGTCATTTTTATCTATTTTTAAGTTAAAAGCTGAAAAAAGCTTTTCAATAGTTTGTTTATCAACCCCTCCTTCGCGATTCAATACTTTCGAGATTGTACCGGTATACAATCCAGAACGGGCGCTCATTTCTTCAAGAGTGTACCTATTGCCAAAATTGTCCTTGGCTTCTGACTTCAACTTCGCCTCTTGAATTTTCTGTAAACCTTTGGAAGTAAGTATAACACCACGCTTGCGTCTCCAATTTTGTAAAGTCATGTATATAAGTGTAGTAATAATAACTTAACTTTGATTCAGTGTGCTTTGCAAACACACGAATCATAACTTGATCACTGATTTGAGCTAATAAGATTTAGCCTACAGTTTCCTCATTCTATTTACTTGGAATATCTCAATTTAGCTTCAATTATCTTTACAATATTTATTTGTATATACAAATAAATAGTGGATGATGACATCAAATTTACTATCGATTCTGTCAGTAAGTCCTTGACTACAACTGTCTTTGTAATCTTGATTAGCTCAATCTTAAATAGACAAAGTGTTTTCAGTCATCCTTCAGTTTTAGCTGTTTAAGGAGGTAGGTTTGATGAAATCTTATTATTTCTGTCTCTATTAATACCTAGTCACTCTATAGTTTGTTTTAGTTGCTGTTACATAATCTGTAATTACTAAATTGCGATCGCTTGCTGAACGATGATATCTAATATTTCATCTTTAGATGGATAATTTATAGTTTTCCAATCTAGTAGTT
>JBBSOP010000199.1:0-8439 GCA_038259655.1 Chroococcales cyanobacterium | reverse complement strand
TCTTAAAAGTTTTAATAATTTTGATATTTTTATCCCCAAAACCTTATTCTTGCGTTCAGCCATAATTAGTGTTTCATCCCAGTGATAGTTGGTAGAACGCTTTCACAGTAAGCTTTTTATCTTTTATGGACAAGTCTAATACTCAAAACAAAGTTGAAAACCGTGATTTTATCTCCCTAGATCCTCTACAAGAAAAAATTAAAATAGACTTCGCTTTGGCTGGTATTAATTATTCTTACAAAAGAAACGATTATAAATCTCCGATAGATAGTAGAAACTGTAGTTTTGAAGAAGCGATTGTAGCACTTGCATGTAGTTTAGATGAAATCCGCTATACACTTATGGCGAAAGATAAAATAGGCAAATTATGGGAAGATGTTAAAAAACCCCCCTATACGGAGCTTTTTCATGAGAAAATTGCGGTAAATACAATTTGGCGCAAGATTAAAATAATGCGTGCTTTAGATACTAAACTCGTACAGAAGCAGAGTAGTAATGTTGACCGAGAAAGAGGAACTTGTATATATGGTAATAGATTTATTCTTCACATGGTATTTACTTGTGTAGGAAAGAGTAAATTGTTTATTTCTGAGCCAGAATTTGAAATTTATTTAGAAAAAACGCTTTCTGAGTTAATAGATAAAGTTATTAATAAAACTTTGGAAATATTAAATAATAACTATGGTCAAAAGTTAGTATATCAATTTTTTAGAAGTTTAGAAAATTACAAATCATTAAAAAATTTAGTGTTACAAGAGCTAACTGTTAATGAAAATGAGCTAATTTCCCCTACTCCTCTGAACCTCTAGTCAACATCCTTGGTATCTTGGTAGAAAAGCTGGGGGTAAAACCTATGGTAACAACAGCAGCAAAAGCGATTATTTCTCAACGGGTCATATTGCCTAACATCAGCTGGCAGACTTTTGAAACTATTCTTGCAGAAATGGGGAATAATCGTGTCACGCGATTGGCTTATGACCACGGAACACTGGAAATTATGACTCCTTTGATGCCTCATGAGCATAATAATAGGCTACTCGACCACTTGGTTTTTGCTTTAGCAGAAGAACTTAATCTCAACTTGAAAAGCACTGGTTCAGTGACTTGTAAGCGTCCAGATTTACTAAGGGGTGTGGAACCAGATTCGAGTTTTTACATCCAGAATGAACCTGTGATGCGACAAAAGCAAAATCTTGACTTGACCCAAGACCCACCACCTGATTTAGTAGTTGAAGTAGACTACACCAGCGCTTCTGTTGACCGACTCTCCATATATCTGGCTTTGGGTGTTCCAGAAGTTTGGCGTTATGACGAACCTGTAATGCAGATTTACCAGTTGCGAGATGGTGTGTACGTCCCTGATAATGTATCACCAACTTTTGCCAATCTACCTTTAACAACTGAAATTCCCCGTTTTCTGCAAGAAAGCTTGAAAATAGGCGAGATACCCATGATTAACTCATTTCGGACATGGGTAAAACAGCAGAAAAAAAATTGACACGAAATCGTCAAAAGGATATACCATATCAAAGTCCAACATACGCAAGCCTTTATCTTATGCCTAGTGTTGAACGTGACGAAAAACGGGAACATCGGATTGAGACAGAGATCATTGTCGATACCGATAACGACAAAGAAGAACGGGCGATGGGTTGGTATTACTACCTCGACGATAGTTTGAACGTTCCCTTCATGGCCAGGTGGAAGAAGAAGTCACGCAAATCGTCTGAAATTGAGGAAAAACAAGTCGAGGTGCTAGGAATGGCACCAGATGATGAATGTTTAAAAGATATGTATCTGGAAGTGGTTTATCCAGAGGGCAATGATGAAGATGTATTTACTGTCAAGCTATCAGAATTAGAGGCAATTGATACAGATAGTGAAACTCAAGAAGCGATCGCAGACTGGCACTATTGGCTAGCTAGAGGATACAAGTTCTAATAAATAATCATTTTAGGACAAATGCCGAATGATGCGGCAGGGATTACCTGCTGCAACTACATTAGCTGGGATATCTTTCACCACTACACTCCCAGCACCAATAGTAGTGTTATCACCCACTGTCACACCTGGACAAATAATTGCATTGCCACCAATCCAAACATTATTGCCAATTTTAACAGGAGCAGCCAATTCTCTACCTGAAAGACGAATTTTTGGTTCTACAGGATGATAAGCAGCATAAATTTGTACATAAGGAGCGCACAAAACATCATCGCCAATTTCAACTGTATTACAATCTAAAATTACACAACCATAGTTCATATATAATCCATGTCCGACAGAAATATTGCTGCCGTAGTCGCAATGAAACGGCGGCACAATCGATGGTTTATCCCCGATTTTTTGGAATAATTCTTGCAAAAGTTGCCTACGTTCTTTTGGCTGTTCTTCTGTTGTGGCGTTGTACATTCGTAAAAGACGACTAGCTCGTTTATTTTCAGCAACTAATTCAGGATCATTGGCAAGATATAACTCGCCTGCTAGCATTTTTTGTTTTTCTGTTTGTTCCATTACAGACTTTTTAAATGAATTACAATAAATCTGCAATTATTTTCATCATAAAATCAAGATTATTAATTAGATATTACATCTAAGTTATATTCAAGTATATTGGTCAAATCAAAGATTGCAGAAGCTTTGGAGTAATATGCCTTTTCGGATTTTGAGCTTGGATGGTGGCGGGATTCGAGGAGTGGTTACAGCAACCATTCTAGCCGCAATTGAACAGCAAATTAATCAACCTTTAAATAAGTATTTTAACTTCATTGCCGGAACTTCTACAGGGTCACTTTTAGCAGCTGCGATCGCTAGAGGATGTAATAGCAAAGATATAATTAATTTATATAAGCAAAAAGGCAAAATCATATTTCCTTATAAAAGTCGTTTTTCTCTCCAACGAATACCTTTACTACTCAAATATGGTTTATCTGCTCCCAAGTTTTCCGATAGCGGTTTGATTCAAGCTCTTAAAGAATGTCTAGGTGATACAAAATTATTAGATATTACAACACCAAAGCTATTAATTGTTTCTTATGACACAATTACTAGAGAACCAATCATCTTTAAAAGCTGGCGACAAGATAAAGGTTATGGTAATGTGCCGTTGTGGGAAGCTTGTCTATGTTCAGCATCGGCTCCAAGTTATTTTCCAGCACATCAACTAGAAAAAAGAGTCAATGGAAGAGTTCAGAATGGAACTGCCCAAACCATTATTTTAAATGATGATGCGTCTTCCATAGACAATATATATAACAATACACAAATTAGAATTACTAGCGGCATAGGCAATGGTCAAACTCGTACTATTAATAAGTATACAGGAACAACTCGCCTAGCTTTTTTAAATGCTTCTTGGGAACAAATACCAGATAATACTTCTACTTACTCGATTAAATGCATATATTCTGCCATTGATGGCGGGGTTGCTGCTAATAACCCTTCTAGTTGTGCTGTTGCTGAAGCATTAAGATTAGGTCATAAAGCTGAAGACATTACCGTTCTTTCAGTAGGAACTGGACATCGCACACGAGTAATACCATTTGAACAAGCTCAAAGTTGGGGTCTTATACAATGGGCGCAGCCATTAATTGGTATATTATTTGATGCCTCTTCAAATATTCACGAGTATATTACTAATCATATAATTCATGATCGGGTTTTGCGGTTACAATTCAAACTTGATCGAGAACTAATTAATAAACCCTTGAATGATGATATTGATGATGTAAGTCCAGAGAATATCTCCAATTTAATTGAAGCAACAGAAGTTTATATGAAGCAGCCAAAAGTGCAAATTGCATTACAGAAATTTTTACGAATTAATCAATAAAATGTTTTTTAGGTTAAATGCACCCAGAAAGCTTGATTATATGGATGATGTGTGTTTTCTCGCTACTCAATAGTTAACCAGTTAATAACTTGTAGCTTCGTCAAATACGCTAAAACGGGCTTTTCCCTGCTGCTTAGCACGATACATAGCAATATCAGCATCCCGTAGCAGAGTTTCAGGTTGATGATAACCACCACAATTTAAAGCAATACCAATACTAGCTGTAGTACATATCTGATGTCCGTTAAGGCTAAGTGGCAACCCTAAGGTGTCTTGAATACGTTTAGCTACATTAATAGCGTCACTAACGTCTCTAATTTCCTCTAAAAGCACAGCAAACTCATCGCCGCCAAACCTTCCTACAGTATCACCACTGCGTACACATGATTCTAACCTGCGAGCGATCGCTACTAAACAATCATCCCCCATTCCGTGTCCTAGGCGATCGTTAATTTCTTTGAAACGATCTAAATCTAAAAATAAAACTGCAAAATGATAATCAGTGCGTCGTTTTTTACGCTCTATTGCTTGCTTAAGTCTATCTAAAAATAAAACCCGATTAGGTAACGTTGTCAACCCATCATAAAAAGCATTCCGTAGCAGTTGTAGTTCCATTTGCTTTCGTTGAGTAACATCTTGGAAAACTAACACTGCACCAGTAATATTACCATCACTATCGCGTATTGGTGCAATATTATCTCCAATCGGTATTTCTTTACCGTTTTTTGTGATTAGTATACAGTTTTCTGGTAGATTTACTACTTCGCCTAATGTCATTGCTCGTGTAGCTAAATTATCAATTGCTTCGTCCATATCTTTGTCAATTAAACTGACAACTTCTGTTAAATCTTTCCCTAAAGCTTCATCTTGATTCCAACCAGTCAGAGCTTCTGCCATTGGATTCATCATTTGGATGCAACCATTGGTATATGTGACAACAACTCCATAAGCCATACTGTTAATAATTGTCACCATTATTTGCTTTTCTTCCTGCAATTTTTTGTTGCTTTGATACTTGTTTATAGCCATTTCGCCGGCAATATGTAAGTCTGTCTCCGCAAATGGTTTGAGAATATAACTAAAAGGTTCACTTAGGCGTTTTTCATCTAATTTTATATATTCCGAATACTCGGTTAAATATAATACGGGTATTTGGAAATTATTCTGGACAACATCTGCTGCTTGTATACCATTTATTTTCCCTGGTAAACAGATATCAATTAATACTAAATATGGATGAGTTTCCGCTACTTTTTTTATTGCCTCCTCGCCAGAATCCATGATTTTCGGAACATTGTATCCTAACTTCTGTAAACTGCTTCTAATATTTAATGCTAGGAGTTTTTCATCCTCAACAACTAGGATTTTAGTAGCGAACATGTTAAAATAACCTGTTTACTAAGGTCAATATATTGTTTTCAGTGTTCACTCAATCTGAAAGTCAATAATTCTATGATAATCAATCTCTAATCTATCGGTGTACTTGCTTGACTAAAATATTGCTTAATTAGCAACTATTTTGTTTTTATTAGCCTGAGTTTGTACGTTTATCTGAACTAGTAAAATTAATTAATATGGCTTATGTAGTTAATACTCATATTTAAAAGTTAAATAGAAACTTGAGATGTCGATTTAAGTAAAATCACGAAATTAAACAGTATATTTTTAGCGGCAGATAATACTTGAATTAAATATTACAAGAAATAGTCAATTTACATAAATAAAAATAAAAGTTAGTACATTAGTAAAGCTACTAAAATAAAAAGGATTTAGGCAAATTGACTTTTTCCCAATATGTCTTTTTTACACTCAGCGATCGCTATTTTATTCAGCCATTATTTAAATGTTTAGAGAGTAGCGATCGCATCACCTATACTTAGGTAATGAATTGATTGTTTACAGACACCACAACCTCTATAGATTTTGATACAACTTACCTGATAAAATATTTTTTACTAAGTACCCTTTTATTTCTAATCAAGTAACCTAGAAGTAACGCCCTCAATTATTGGATAAAGTCATGGTTGAGCAACTCTTAATCAATGATGATGATTACTATGTGCCAGATGCCAACCAGTTAGTCACTGAAGATGATACACCTGTGGACAATTTCGCATCTGCCAAACAACAACGTCTTTTAGTTGGCTCTCTTTACAGTTCTATACAAAACCAGACTTTTTTAGCCGAAGCTAATGTAGGTATTTATTATACAGACCTTCAGCCTGCGATCGTACCTGATGTTTTTCTCAGCTTAGATGTCCAATTACCTCAAAACTGGTGGGAAAAGCACAACCGTTGTTATATGGTGTGGCGTTTTGGTAAACCCCCAGAAGTCGTGATTGAAATTGTCTCTAACAAAGAAGGTAACGAACTAGATAAAAAACTAAAAATTTATGAACACATGCGAGCGAGCTACTACATCTTATATGAACCAAACCAGCAACTAGGAGATCAAGTACTACGCGTTTATGAACTAAGGGGAATGCGTTACTTTGAAACTTCAGAAACTTGGTTAGAGCAAGTGGGTTTAGGTGTCACTTTATGGGAAGGCGAATTTGAAGGTAGACAAGATGCTTGGTTACGCTGGTGTCACCAAGATGGAACTGTTCTGCTGACTGGAGATGAACGCGCCCAACAAGAACATCAACGTGCCGAACAAGAACATCAACGTGCCGAACAAGCTGAACAACGCGCCCAATTACTTGCCCAAAGACTTCGAGCTATGGGTATAGATCCTGATACTCTCTAAGATATTTATTGTATGAGCGCAAAAAAACTTCTTGTCTTTGCGCTCATTTTAAATGGTAAAAAGTCTCTACTCGCTGCCAAACTTTCTCTAATAAATCAGGATCGTTTGTATTAAACCATTCAATTGGCGGACATGCTCTAAACCAAGTGCGTTGTCGTTTAGCAAATTGCCGTGTATGTAAAACCGTTAGTTCTTTTGCTTCATCTAGAGAAATATCCCCAGCTAAATATTGCTTAATTTCTTGATATCCCAAAGTATTCAATAAAGGGAAATCAGCACCGTATTTCTGACAAAGATATTCTACCTCAGCCACCAAACCATCTGCGATCATTTGCTCAGTGCGCTTGTGAATAAGTTGCTCTAGCTTTTCCAAATCACAATCTAAGCCAATTTGCAAAATGGGATAATTGGGTGGATTCTCTCCTTGCTGTTCTGAGATGGGTTTTCCAGTAATATAAAATACCTCTAAAGCTCGCAAAGTCCTTACTGTGTCGTTAGCGTGAATCTTTTGTGCAGCAACGCCATCAACTTGTTGTAACATTTCATAGAGTGTGGTTTGACCAAGAAATTCAAGTTGCGATCGCAGTTGTTGATTCGGTGCAACTCTGGGAATTTTCATGCCTTGAACAATCGAACGTATATATAAACCAGTACCGCCAACTAATAACAATGGCGAAACACCAAGCGAAGCAACTAAACTTTGTGCTTGTTCTTGGTAGTCTGCTACCGTCATTATGTCTGTAGGATTGCAGATATCTATTAAATAATGTAGTACTAATTTTTGTTCTGCCAATCCTGGCTTTGCCGTACCAATATCAAACTCGCGGTAAACCTGACGAGAATCTGCACTGAGAATTACAGAACCCAGCCGCATCGCTAACTGCAAAGCTAAGCCAGACTTACCTGTTGCAGTTGCTCCACAAATCACAATCAATTTTGTCATTAGTTAGTAGTCAGTAGTCAGTAGTCAGTAGTCATTAATTATTTTCGCCTTATTTACCTGTCTCACATATAGTTAAATCCCTTGAATAAACTTATGAGCAAAATGTTCTAGAGTTGCTGGCAAGGCTTTTGTGTTAAAATCTTGAAGCTTTTTTACGTTTTTGTGACTAGCAACGGTTTCAACACCACTGTTCACAACAATTTTGATTACAAGCAGTTACAGTATTAGCCAAACTTTCATTTTAGAAGCTATTCATAAGTGATCAAAGAATTACGTTGCGAATAATAAAGTATTTATACTTATTTTAGAAACCAGCTTAAAATTGAGCCAATTCGTTCAAAAAACCTATAGGGTTATATCCCCTATATAAACTTCTCATAATATTGACCTACAGTCGCCAGTAAGGCTTTTGTGTTAGAATTTCGGTGTGTTTTAACTTTATTGCCTTTGGGCGACTTCAACCCCACGCATCAGGAGAATTTTCATGACGAGCAGTTACAGTGCCGATCAGATTCAAGTTCTGGAAGGTCTGGAAGCCGTCCGCAAACGACCGGGGATGTACATCGGTACTACTGGGCCGCGAGGACTCCACCATTTAGTTTATGAAGTAGTAGATAACTCTATTGATGAAGCTTTAGCGGGTCACTGCACTCATATAGAGGTGGATATCAATGCTGATGGTTCCGTGACTGTAACAGATGATGGTCGGGGGATTCCTACCGATACTCACTCGCGAACGGGGAAATCGGCCTTAGAAACAGTGTTAACCGTGTTGCACGCTGGAGGAAAGTTTGGCGGCGGTGGTTACAAAGTTTCTGGTGGATTGCACGGGGTTGGTATTTCTGTAGTTAACGCCCTGTCTGAGGTAGTAGAAGTCACAGTTTGGCGAGAACAAAAAGTTCATACCCAGCGCTA
>JBBSOP010000198.1:0-8458 GCA_038259655.1 Chroococcales cyanobacterium | reverse complement strand
TTCATACTCCAGACCAATTAACCGCTTTGTTTCTTTAGGGTTGTCTTCAATATGGTTTAGTATGTCGCTCATATTTCTGTATAAAAAAACTCTCTGATGTTCTTTTACCACACAATGTTACTATTTTGGAGATGTCTATTGTATCTGAGATGTATCGTATATATTTTGATCTTGAATGTACATTAGCATAGATTTTGTAACGTACTCTGCTAGTTTTACAGGTACAGCGTTACCAATCATCTGTTCTTGGTCTGTTTTTGAACCCTCAAAAATAAAATTATCAGGAAATGTTTGAATATAACTTCTTTCACGAGTAGTTAAAGGACGTGTATCGGGTGTAATCAAAGCAGCATCTCCAGGATGCTGTTTGTAATTTTTTGGTATTGGTCTATTCACTCCTCGAATAGTTGGGCTTGGTTCATCAATACTAAAAACAGCTCTCCGTTGATAACTTCTAGGATGCCTATAATAATATTCTATACCTAATTTGTTACCTAAATAATCTCTAATAGTCATAGGTTTTTTATTTAAATTAGCTTCTAAATAAGCTTGCATACTTTGATCTTTACCCTCTAATTCTCCTATACAAAAAAACCTTTTTCTTTTATGTGGCACACCACATAAACTAGCATCTAATATTTTTTCTGTTAACCCATAATCGGCAGATTTTAAAATTTGACAAAACTCTATGTACTTGTTTGATTTAGCAAATCTGTCTACATTCTCCATTACAAACCACTTGGGACTAACCCCAGCTACAATTTCCGCAAAGGTAATACTCAAATCACCTCTTCCTAAATCTTCATTGCGCTTTCCAGCGCTAGAGAAATCTTGGCATGGTGGGCCACCTATAATTACATCAGGAAATAGATTAAGCAGTTGAAAAAGTTACTCTTTTCTTTACTTAAATCACATTCAAAAACTTGATGTTTAAAATTTTTATTATAAATATTTATTGCTGTTTTCCAATCGTCAAAAGCAGCTAAAATATCAAATCCAACGTTTTGGAATCCCAAAGATAAACCACCACATCCACAAAATAGATCTATGACTTTTAGCGAAGCCTTTTGATTTTTTTGTCTCATATTTCTAGAAATTTTTTAACCTTTCATCAAAAATTTCAGGATTACTTAATATAATAGCATCAAATCGTATTTCAGGTAACATGCTAAGGATGCAGGAAAAGAATTATTGAATTGATTTTTATCCCAAATTTCTCTATGAGAAAAATCCCTATTAGAATGCATCAATCCAAATAAGCTGGCTTATAATACTTCTTGATTTTCCATAATAAATTTATCTGAGGTGGTGTTTTGTTTTAATATTTATTGTATAGTCTATTATTAAAATAATTCAAATAAAAATTATATTATCTGAATATTATAAATGATGCCCTTGTTGACACCAAAAAAACCTATATTAGGACTCCTATTTGATTCTTGAAAAAGTTAGTGAATCTATTAAATTTACATACAGAGCTTTTTTTGTCAGTATAATTTGCAAGATTCAAGTAGGATTTATAAATATGGTTAATCAAACGTATACAGCTGATGTCTTAGTTGTTGGTGGGGGAACTGGCGGCACTGCTGCTGCCATTCAAGCAGCACGACGAGGTGCTAAAACTATTTTGGTAAGTGAATTTCCTTGGTTGGGAGGAATGCTAACTACTGCTGGAGTACCTGCACCCGATGGCAATGAATTAGTTGCTTTTCAAACAGGTTTATGGGGTGCATTTTTGCAGAAATTACGAAACCGACAGCCGGGAGGATTAGATAATAGTTGGGTGAGCTTTTTTAGTTATAATCCCCGCATTGGAGCAGAAATTTTTGCAGATTGGGTAAAAGAGTTGTCAAATCTGCACTGGATTTGCGGACGAGTACCTTTAGAAGTTTTGCAGCAGGGAAGTTGTATTACTGGTGTTCGGTTTGCTGATTTTACCGTCAACGCTAAGATTATTCTCGATGGTACAGAATTAGGGGATTTATTGGCTCTGGGAGAAATACCTTACCGCTGGGGTTGGGAGTTGCGATCGCAATGGCAAGAACCCAGCGCCCCAGATGTATTTAATTCCTTCACCGATAAATATCCAGTGCAGTCGCCGACTTGGGTTGTAATCATGCAAGACTTTGGTGAAACTGTTGCACCAAAAATTCCTGCTGCTCCTAATTATGATTCTTCTCAGTTTATTGGTGCTTGGGATAATTATGGTGCAGAAAAGTTTCTAAATTATGGACGTTTGCCAGGAGATCTATTTATGATCAATTGGCCTATCTGCGGTAATGATTACGGTGAAGGAGTCGGACGATTAATCGAGTCGGAGTCATCCAAAGGTGAATTTCTCCAAGAAAGTCGCTGGCATAGTCAAAATTTTGCCCATTTTATTCAGAATCAGCTAGGCGATCGCTATGGCTTGGCAAAAGAAATTTTTCCTTGGGCTGATCCTGCTTTTGCACTGCATCCCTACTACCGAGAAAGTCGCCGCTTAGTAGGACTAACTACCATCCGAGAACAGGATATTTTGCCAGTGTCAGGGGGGAGGGTGGCATCCATTTACCCAGATGCGATCGCTATTGGTAACTACGCTAATGACCATCATTATCCTGGTTTCGACTTGCCACTGCAACCTAAATCTATCCGTTGGGGCGGGCGCTGGACTGGGACACCATTCACTATTCCTTATGGTTGTCTGGTTCCGGCTGCAACAGATAATTTATTAGTCTGTGAAAAGAATATTTCTGTTTCTCATATTGCCAACGGCGCAACTAGATTACAGCCTGTGGTGATGGGTATCGGTCAAGCTGCGGGAATGGCGGCGGCTATGTGCGTTGAGTTAAATATTCAGCCTAAGGATTTACCCGTAAGAGCGTTGCAAGAAGCTTTACTTCAAGACGAGCGATCGCCTGCGGCAATTATCCCTTTATTTAATTTAGATATATCACCCAAACATCCGAAATGGATGGATTGGCAACTGCACTATTTAAATGATCCTCAAATTTATCCACTGAGTGGTAATTATCCTAGTTCAAATTTAGAAGCCGATTTGGAGCAAGTATTAACACGGCAAAGTGACTGTTTCACAGGCATTTTTCACCGTTTGAATCAGCAAGATTACAGATTTGCTATCACCACCCCAACCATATATCAAGGTCAAACTTGGCAGCTTGTGACCGGGCGATCGCATCTAGATCAGCGTCTAAAAGCCTGTTTAGATGGGCAAATGCTCACTGTCTGGGGTCGCTTAAATCATTCTGGTCATTGGCTACTAGTTGAAGATACGGATATACGACTAAAGTAGTTTTATTTCAGTAAAAACCAATACTTTTTAGTAAACTTTCCGGGTACATATCAATAAATTTGGAAACAGTAGATAAGAGAGTTCTAAAATAAACATCTGCTATGCGTGTTTCCATTTCACTTTTAGTTTCTAGTCTGGTGTTCGGCTCCTTAGCTGTTAACTACCAAGAAACAGTAAACAGATTATCTTTAGTACGGCTTTCCTCTTCTGATTCCCAACAGTTGCTTTCAGCTAAACCTAAATCTAACGAGCCAGAAAACCCAAAACCTTTTCGGGGTAGTGGGCGCAGAGATTTATAATCTAATCTCGTGGATAAGCTCTTATTGCTTAACTATGTGGTTAGTTTTTCCGTTATTTCTGCGTAAGTTCTCTAAAAAACAACTACTTGTAGCAAAAACCTCACATTAATACACGAAAAATATCAACATTGACTCAGTCTTTCATTCGTCAACTCTATTTACAGAATCGGCTTTAATCCTTATATTTGGTATTTATAGCCAATTCACTGCCTGTATCGATAGCATCACCAACCGCGACAAAACTCTACTCTCGCTTTTATTTACACGATGTCGTTACTTAAGCTATCACTTCAAATCAAGGGCATCTAAATTCAAATATTTTCTCATCGAGTAGCTGACTATCCACGTTAGAAAATAGTTTATGTTGTTGAATTACGATAAAAAATCAGTCACAATTTTTGCAGTTTCAGCAGCATGGCTATAATAAAATCCATGTCCGCCTTGTTTAATAATTTTGAGTTTGGAATCAGAAATTTTGTTATTCAAAATATTACTATGGGCAGCAGGGATTAGGATATCGCTATCTCCAGTAATGATTAATGTAGGTGCTTTAATATCTTGCAATAAATTACAGGTATCATGAGTAGCGTGCGCCTGTAATTGTATTATATATAATCGCTGGACTCAGTTAAATTTGATTAAAAAATAGGTAAGGCTTTGCCTTACCGAGCGAATTTTACACCTTTGTTTACTTGTGGTTTTTCTCTTTACCCTGAATGCCATTAAAAAACATTGGGACAAATTTTTCCATAAACTCTTGTGGATCACGCTGCCAAGATCTTTGTGCAGCTTTAATTCTAGTCAACTGCAACTCTGGTGCTAGCAAGGTTTGTGGTAAGCGCTCCATTAAGTATTGGGGACGTTCCCAAGGCGACATGGTATTTGCCACTTCCACAAGGTTAGCAACCCGTCGCAGTTCTGCACCCAAGGTAATATCCATTCCCGATTCAAAGGCCGCTTGCTCAATTGTTGTATATTTGCGTTTGGCTTGCTCCACTTTTTGCCGATGTTCTGGACTTTTAGCGGCTATTTGAGCTAACCAACGATTACCCCAACGGACATGTCCTGCTTCTTCTGGTAAAATTTTAGCGATCGCTTCCCGAATTTTGACGTTTTCTTCAGTTTGTGGCTGTTGCTTAAGTACATAAATGTGAGCCGAAAAATACTCACAACCCCGTTTTTCGGTGATGTTAATTGCTGCTAAGGCAGAAATCACTACATCTTCTAAGTCTTTAGTTGCATCTTTTTGTTCGCTATCAAGTAGGCGTTCAAATTCATCGATATAAGATGTGCCTGGTGGCTTGCCAATATCTGCTCCCAATTCCACCAACAAATCGGTCAGCCACATAGCATGACGAGCTTCGTCATTAATATGGCGGGATAAATCCCGAATTAGTTCTGGTGGTTTGCCATTAAGTTGCTCAATTAGCTCAGTCAGGTCTTTGCAACTGCGTTGCTCACTATAGCGATAGCGATTGAGGGTCATCAGATGGATTTCGCGATCGCTCACCGTATGCTTTAAAATATCCCTCGCACTCAAAGCATTCTGAAACTTACGTGGATAGACAACTGCCATAATTTTTGTAGAGTTTTATTAACTTATATTTTTTGATGGTAACTTAGTTGGCTGTGACTACAGCGTTAATACTTGAGCGCCAAAAAAATTATCTTCAATATTTTTAATATAAACAAATGTAATGGATAAATTATCAATCTTGGGAAAGGTGTGTCTTTCAAGACAAGACCAAACTGAAGTTGGATGCCAACAACTAATTAATTTTTTTGCCTAATTAGAGACATTTTTGCCAGTTTTTGACCAGATCACAGTAATTGTACCTCTCGAAATATAAATTTTTGTCAAGAAATAGTCACAAAACCCTTATTTTGTAACTTTGGTTACAGAATTTTTGCTATATTAGTTTGTGAAAGGACAACTAACTAATCAATACATATATATCTAAAACAATAAGGAGGACTGTAGTTATGTCTATTCAAGATAAATCTCGTGCATCAATGGTGCGTCAACATCAACAAGTCAAAAATCGCCAACAATCGATGCTAATGCGTGCTGCACAGGAAATCGGTCTTTCTGAAGAAACATCTCATTACTGGAATCCCATTCAAGGGAAGATAGAACCTACTACACGAATGATTTATGGAAGCAGCAATGCAGCTATGAGCTAGGTTGCAAGATTTTTTTGCTTGATGATTTGAGTGAGAATCTCAACTAAAAACTCTGAAAAAAGCCACCCTGCGGGGCGGCTAAAAAATTTATAACACTATTGTTGATTGATACTTCCGGCTAGAAAAAGTGCAAGTTAAACGTGTGAAAGCTTAACCTGCGGTAATTAGCAATCGTAATAGAGGTAAAACTCGTAAGGATGAGGACGCAACTGCAATTGCTCAACTTCGTTAGCCAATTTGTAGTCGATCCAATTGCGGATAAAGTCTTCGGTGAATACACCTGTTTCTGTCAAGAAAGCGTGATCACTTTCGAGATGTCCCAACGCCTTTTCTAGAGAACCCGGTGTTGAAGGTACTTTCGCTAGTTCTTCTGGAGAAAGTTCATAGATGTTTTTATCTAGGGGTTCACCAGGATGGATTTTGTTTTTGATTCCATCTAAGCCAGCACAAAGCATGGCAGCAAATGCTAAGTAAGGGTTAGAGGTAGCATCTGGACAACGGAACTCCAAACGTTTGGCTTTGGGGTTAGTACCAGATAGAGGAATCCGTACAGAAGCAGAACGATTACCTTGGGAATAAGCTAAGTTGACTGGTGCTTCATAACCAGGTACTAGACGCTTATAAGAGTTGGTAGTGGGATTGGTAATTGCCAATAGCGCTGGTGCGTGCTTGAGGATACCACCAATGTAATAAAGCGCTGTTTCACTCAAATCAGCATACTCTTTGCCTGCAAAGGTAGGTTTGCCATCTTTCCAGATGGATTGGTGACAGTGCATCCCAGAACCGTTATCGCCAAAAATTGGTTTTGGCATGAAGGTGACGGTTTTGCCGTATTTCTTGGCAACATTCTTGATGACATATTTGTAGGTCATCAACCAGTCAGCAGCTTCAATCAATTTACCAAATTTGAAACCCAATTCGCACTGACCGCCGGTAGCAACTTCGTGGTGTTGTTTTTCAATAGGTACGCCACACTCTGCCATTGTTAGCAGCATTTCTGTCCGCATATCTTGGAAGCTATCTGTTGGCGATACTGGGAAGTAGCCTTCTTTGAAGCGTGGTTTGTAACCTAAGTTGGGGCTTTCTTCTCTACCAGAGTTCCAACGACCTTCTACAGAGTCTACGTAGTAGTAACCTTGGTTAGCAGTTTGGTCAAAGCGAACATCATCAAAGATAAAAAATTCAGCTTCAGGGCCAAAAAAGGCTGTGTCACCAATGCCTGTAGAAACAAGATAATCTACTGCTTTTTGAGCAATAACGCGTGGGCAACGGCTATACCATTCACCTGTGCGGGGTTCCTTAATACTACAAATTATACTTAATGTTGGCTCTTTCATGAACGGGTCGATCCAAGCAGTGTTGGGATCGAGAACCATTGTCATGTCTGATTCTTCGATGCCTTTCCAACCCCGAATGCTGGAACCATCAAAAGGTACACCATCATCAAATGAGCTTTCATCAATTTGGTTGTGATAAACCGTCAGATGCTGCCAAGTTCCTGGTGTATCGATGAATTTCAGATCAATCATCTGAATTTTTTGGTCTTGAATCATCTTCAAGACTTCTTTTGGGGTTGTCATTGTTACTCCTTCTCTACCAATTTCCTAAAGTAAAATCAGAATCCACCAAAGCATCCTCACCTTGCTGATCTGAACCCAGTTGTGACACACCTGAAATATCATAAATTCTGGATATTAGAGAATTTTGTAGTTTTTGTTACAGATGATCTGGATTACAGCTTATATTAACCTTTACCTGATCATCTACACAAAACTGGAAAGTTCATCTCAGATGGGGGCAACTTTGGCATAAAATCCTTAAGTAGCGGATGATTATTTTTGTGCTGAATCTATTTTAAATAGCACAAAAGTTTACTGGTGCATAAGTGCAGACAAATTAATATCAAACCATAGATAGCAACAATTGGGAGAAGAAGGAATGCGCGATGCAGTTACAAGCTTGATTAAGAATTATGACGTAGCTGGTCGATATTTTGACCGGAATGCGATCGACAGCCTTAAATCATATTTTGAAAGTGGCACAGCACGGATACAAGCAGCAGCAGCGATTAATTCTAATGCCGCCGGGCTTGTGAAGAAAGCTGGTATGGAATTATTTGAAGAATTACCAGAGTTGATTCGCCCTGGTGGAAATGCCTATACAACTCGTCGTTACGCAGCTTGTTTGCGGGATATGGACTATTACCTACGCTACGCTACTTATGCGTTAGTTGCTGGTAATACAAATGTGTTGGATGAACGAGTACTGCAAGGATTGCGAGAAACTTACAATTCTTTAGGAGTACCTATTAGTCCGACAGTTCGCGGTATCCAGATTCTCAAGGATATGGTTAAGGCACAAGTAGCATCTGCGGGTGTGGCTGATACTACTTTTGTCGATGAACCCTTCGACCATTTAACTCGTGAGTTGAGCGAAATAGATATTTAGTTAGCTTTGGGCGGGCGAGATGTCTGCCCTGTAAAATTTAAGTATTGCGATCGCACTTTGACTTTAAGAACAAAGTGCGTTTACTTTTTTGAAGAATTATAACCAAAACGCCAACTTTTTTTTAGCAGTTCTCAAGCGAGTTTATGAAGGTATATTTTCGGAACGGTTTGGTCAGCTAATCCTCAATAGTATAGGAATAAACCTAATTGTCTTTGACGAGCAACTAGAAAGG
>JBBSOP010000197.1:0-8460 GCA_038259655.1 Chroococcales cyanobacterium | reverse complement strand
CGCCAGGAACTGACGAGAAAAATCCAGGGGGCTATTTAGACTCATATCTAATCAATGTGCTTTTTCGGAAAATATCTTAGTCTGTCTTAACCTAATTTTTACATTTCTTTATTGTTACTATGACCATCTTAAGATAGAAATTTTTTATTCATCTAGACAGTTAATTTTTTTTGTGTTTGTTTTATGTACTTATAGTCACAATAAGTGTAATCAAAAGCATTCAAAATAATTATTAGCAGTTATTTTCCGTATTTTGGCTAGAAAATCATGAGAATTATATGTAATAAAAAACAATTTTGGGTTTCATAATTTTGCTAGTATTAAAATGCCGTTAAAAGTTAGAAATAAAACGTTTTAATAATTTGTTTTTTATTCTGCATGAATATAGTGGATAAAACAGAAAAGACATTTGCACTGACCACACCGTTATATTATGTAAACGATGTCCCCCATCTTGGTAGTGCCTATCCAACAATGGCAGCAGATGCTGTAGCGAGGTTTCAAAGGCTGTTGGGACGGCAGGTACTGTTAATTACAGGTACAGATGAACATGGGCAGAAAATTCAGCGCTCTGCTGAAAATAAAGGGCTACCACCCCAAAAATTTTGTGATGAAATTGTACCGAACTTCATCAACTTATGGCAACTATTAAATATTCAATATGATCGCTTTAGTAGAACTACCGCTACTCGTCATGAAGCGATCGTTAAAGAGTTTTTTGGGCGAGTCTGGGAAAAAGGTGATATTTATCAAGGACAGCAGAAAGGCTGGTACTGTGTCTCCTGTGAGGAATTTAAGGAAGAACGAGAACTGTTAGAGGGACACCGCTGCCCTATTCACACTAACAAAGAAGTGGAGTGGCGAGACGAGCAAAACTACTTTTTTCGCTTATCCAAATATCAAACTCAACTAGAAGCATTTTATCACTCGCAACCTCATTTTATTCAGCCAGCCAGCCGCCGTAACGAAGTCCTAAACTTTGTCAGCCAGGGATTACAAGACTTTTCAATTTCGCGGGTAAATCTAGATTGGGGTTTTCCTGTACCGGGTGATCCTAAACACACTCTTTATGTGTGGTTTGATGCACTGCTAGGTTATGTAACCGCATTATTAGAACCAGATGCAGAACCAACCTTAGCAAATGCCTTGGCAAAATGGTGGCCAATCAACTTACACCTGATTGGTAAAGATATCCTGCGCTTTCATGCAGTTTACTGGCCAGCCATGCTGTTGTCGGCTGACTTACCTTTGCCAGAACGAGTATTTGGCCATGGCTTTTTGACCAAAGATGGCCAGAAAATGGGAAAAACGCTGGGTAACACCCTTGATCCTGTAAACCTAGTTCAGCGCTATGGTAGTGACGCAGTTCGTTATTACTTCCTTAAGGAAATCGAATTTGGCAAAGATGGCGATTTTAATGAAGTTAGATTCATTAATGTTTTAAATGCAGATTTGGCAAATGATTTAGGTAATTTGTTAAATCGCAGCTTAAACATGGTGAAAAAATACTGCACTGGCGATGTACTGCTAATTGCCAATGAAGCCATTCCTAGTGAAAACCCTTTGAAAGCAATTGGTTTACGTCTAGGGGAACAGGTAAAGCAAGCTTACGAAGCGCTAGCTTTCAGTCAAGCCTGTGAGGCTATCCTTTCGTTGGTACAAGCCAGTAATAAGTTTATTGACGATCAAGCCCCTTGGTCATTATATAAACAAGGTCAGCAGCAGGAAGTAGAAGAAGTACTTTACGCAGTTCTAGAATCTGTTAGACTAGCAGCTTATCTTTTGTCCCCTGTTATTCCGAATATCAGTAGCGATATTTATCAGCAGCTGGGCTTTGGAATTAACTTTAACGATCAAATAGAAATTGTAACGGCTGTCCCATTTTGCACCCATGCAAAATGGGGGGTATTATCCAGTAAACAACATTTGGGTAAGCCTCAGCCTATCTTTAAGCGCATAGATTTGCCTAAAAACGATTAGTTCTTTTAATCTTCTACTCAATTTAGGAATTTTGTTCAATTTCTGATTTTCTTCTCAAAAAAACGGGGCTGAGAAATATTGATTAGCCCCGGAACATTATCATAAATCGCTCTAGCATGTAAAACTTGAATTTTTGTATCAAAAATAACAAGGATAAAAACTGAGGTATCACATCAATGTTGAACAATTTGGAAAACGATTCAATCTTTACGCCAGAACAAGTTTTAGAGAATCGGGGGCGAGTCGCCATATTTATTGATGGCTCGAATCTATTTTATGCCGCATTACAATTAGGAATCGAAATTGATTACACGAAGTTGTTATGTCGGTTAACTGGTGGTTCTAGGCTACTGCGCTCCTTCTTTTACACAGGAGTAGATCGGACAAACGAGAAACAACAAGGGTTTTTGCTGTGGATGCGTCGCAATGGTTATAGAGTCATTGCTAAAGATTTAGTCCAATTGCCAGATGGTTCCAAAAAAGCCACTTTGGATGTAGAAATAGCCGTAGATATGATGGCTTTAGTAGATTCCTATGATACCGCAGTTTTAGTCAGTGGTGATGGGGATTTGGCTTATGCAGTCAATTCAGTCAGCTATCGTGGCGTGCGGGTAGAAGTGGTCAGTTTGCGCTCTATGACTAGTGACAGCTTAATTAATGTTAGCGATCGCTATATTGATTTAGAAGCCATCAAAGAAGATATTCAAAAAAACCCACGCCAAAGCTATCCATATCGACCATTGTCGGCTATGGGTTTCTTGGACGATCCACGAGATAGTGAGGGACAACTAGAAATTCAAGATTCATGAAATATCAAAAAGGCAGGAACAAAGAGCTAGGAAATTCATCGACAAAGGGATAACTAAGTAAAAATTTCCTTCACTTCTATTTATTCCCCTGTCTGAATTTTTGAACAATGAAAGCAAATTTGTATTATCTGCCTTTAACTTTTTTATTATTAATTGGATTAGCTGCTTGTGGGGGTAAATCCCCCACGGCTTCTAAATCAAGTAATTCAGATTCATCCTCACAAGACAGCAATTTAACTTTTTTTGGTGTCGCTTTAGAACAGTTTGACGAAGTAGGGCGACCTATATGGAAAGTCAATGCTAAACAAGCTAAATACACCAAAGAAAAACAAATTGGTCAAGCGGAAAATCCTTATGGTGAACTATATCAAGATGGCAAAGTAGTTTACCAAATCAAAGCAGAACAAGCCGATATTGAACAAGATGGAAAACAACTGTTTCTGAAGGGAAAAATATTTGCTACAGACCCCAGTAATGGTATTGTATTACAAGGTAATGAGTTAGAATGGCGACCTAAAGAAGATTTATTGATTGTCCGTAATCAAGTCAATGGTAGCCATAAACAATTAACAGCAGTAGCACAAGAAGCACGAGTTAAAACTCGTGAACAAAAAGTGGAATTTTCTGGAGGAGTAGTAGCAAATTCCGCTGATCCCCAAATGCAAATGCGAACTGAACATTTGATTTGGCAAATTAAAGAAAATAAATTGATTGGCGATCGCCCTGTACAAATTGACCGTTATAAAAACAATCAAATTACCGACCGTGGTAAGGGAAGTTCTGCCGAAGTCAACTTAAAAACTAAAATTGCCATTATTAAACAAAATGCCCAAATAGACTTACTAGAACCACCAATGCAAATAGCTAGTAACTCTATGACTTGGAATATGAACACGGAAACTGTCGCCACAAATTCTCCCGTGCGCGTATTTCATCGTTCCGAAAATGTGAACGTAACCGCCAATCAAGGCGAAATGAAAATATCACAAAAAATAGTTTATTTAACAGGGAATGTCAACGCTGTTGGGCAACGTCGTCAGACCCTCAAATCTGATAAACTTACTTGGTATCTCGACAAAAAATTAGTGGAAGGGCAAGGAAATATAGTTTATCGGCAAGTTGACCCACCATTAAATTTTACTGGTGAAACAGCCATCGGTAATTTGCAAACGGAAAACATTGTTGTGAAGGGTGGTAAATCTGGCGGTAGAGTAGTCACAGAAATTATTCCCCAAGAAAAAGTCAAGCGTCAGTAGTCTATCGCTAAAAACTTTTAAACTGCATTGCCTAACTTTTAAATAAAACTTCATTACGACTAGTTGCACCTAGTTCTGGTAATGAATTGATAGCTGAGTGGGGAGTGAGCGCACTAGGAACGTTGGTAGCTAATTGTAACTGTTGCACAAGACTTTGCAAGAGCTTGTCTTGCTGAATACGGAAACCTGCTGGATTTGTGCCACGGTTAATAATGGCAAACCAAACTAAACCGCGATCGCGTGTGGGCATTACGCCAGCTAAACTACTGACATCGCGCAGAGTACCAGTTTTAATCACAGTCGCAACGGGAATATGTCTGTTATGAATCGTCCCTCGGTGATCGAACCCGGACATAGGAAATAAATCAGCTAAATTTAACTGATTAGCAGATGCTTCTCGTTGTAGTGCCATTAACATTGCACAAATAGCTCTAGGCGAAATACGATTTTCTGGCCCCAGTCCTGAACCGTTGATTAACTGAATTTCTGAATTAGGGACTCTAGCAAGGTTAGCAGCTTTTAATTGCACAACTCCTGCACCTCCTACCGACTCCGCCAGCATTTCTGCCATTTCATTGTTGCTGAAAACGTTCATCTCTTTAATCAATCGCTGCAATGGTAAAGAGTAGTGACGTACCAACAAAGTTTGTTGAGGATGCGGTTGCGCTTCGACTTTGATTGTACCCGCGATCGCCACTTGAGGTTTAGGTGTTCCCTTGGGCATAGTTGAGTAGATATAATTTGCGGGACGAGTCCAAATTTGATGATTCAAAGCTTGTTTGAGCATTTGACCCGCCAAAAATGGATGACGTTGGAAATTCATGGCGAAATTGCCACTAATTACCAAATTCCTTTTCACCTGCTTGATCCCCATTTTATTGAGGGTATTACCAAGAGCGATCGCTTCTTCCCAAACAAACATCGGATCGCCACCGCCAGTAATTACCAAATCACCTTGCAATATACCATTGACAATTGGCCCTGTAGCGCTCACTAAAGTCTCAAATTGGTGGTCTGAACCCCAAGTTTGTAAAGCAACGAGTGAAGTGGCAATCTTAGTTAAAGAGGCAGCCGGTAGGGGTGTCGTACCTTCATGATTAGCCATGAGCATCGGCCCCGACTGCATCCAAATTCCCTGACTTTCAGTCAGATTCTGTGGCACTAATTTTGATGTGATTAAGCCCTTGAGATATTCTGTCACCGTATTAACCCCAGTTGGATTGGGATCAGGGGCAAGAACCAAGCCAGGACTACTTTGCCAAGCCAATGCATCTAAAGCATCTGATGGCTTAATCTGTACCCCAGCCATTTCTAGCCAGAGAGAAACTAAACCTGAACCCAACAATTCCAGCATGTTTTGTTCCCCTATTTAAAAACGTGATCCGTTGTTTACTGTGCTAATATACACGCTTTTTTTGGTTAATCAGCATTGAGTCATGATAACTAGTGTTTTTTACGTTTCAACTAGGATGCGATCGCTCTTGAAAAAGAGTCATAGCTAACGATGCAACGATTATTAATTGTATCTGTATATTTTACAGTTAATTCAAAAGTGTATTTTTTATAACTTGTATAGAATATTTATAGTTTAAAAACTACTTTTGGTCATACATTTATGATTATTAATGTATTAAAACACACTATATAAAATTACTTTACTTTACTTTTGTTTTAATAGCTGATTTGCTTTTTCTCAAAACAGTATTTTTTATGGATAAAATACACTACTCTAGCCGCTACTACTTCCGTTCTGGATGAGCCTTATCCTCAACCGAAGGCGCACCCATTTGATTAATCGCAGCAATCATCTGATATAAACGCCCCAAGTCACGCTGATTAAAATACAACACTAAACGGGGTAGCCCTAGCGTTTCGTCTTGATTCTCTTGAGGCAATGCTTGACTTTTTTCAATTTGTCCTTTAACTAAGATGTCGCTAAATTCAGCATTAAGTTGCTCTACCTCAGAGTCTAATAAATCGGAAGTGAGGCGAATTACCAATTGTTCACTTACGTAGCGGCTAGAGTGATAAACCTGATAAAAACGGGTAATAGCATTACAAGCTACTTCTAAATTATCTGTAACTGTATAAAGGCTAGGGTCTTCAGGACTCACCAAACCTTTTTGCACTAGTTGTTGGTCAATATATTGACTCCAAGATTGCCAGTAATCGCCACCAGGATGATCGATTAAAATCAGCGGGACAGGACCAAATTTACCTGTTTGACTTAATGTCATGCACTCAAAAGCTTCATCTTGCGTACCAAACCCGCCGGGGAATAAAGCGACAGCATCACTTTCTTTGAGAAGGAACAGCTTACGGGTAAAGAAATACTTAAAGTGAATCAGCTTAGGATCACCCTCAATAATTGGGTTCGCCTGCTGCTCAAATGGTAACTGAATGTTGAGTCCAAAAGAATTTTCTCGCCCAGCCCCTTCATGACCCGCCTGCATGATACCGCCGCCGCCCCCTGTCATCACCATAAATCCCAACTGGCAAACAGCACGAGCAAACTCAAGCGCCATTTGATACTCTGGGGTTTCTGACGATAAACGAGCCGAACCAAAGATAGTTACTTTGCGGACATGTCGGTAGTCATAAAACAGTTGAAAGCCTCGCTCCATATCTGCTAGAGAAGCCGACAATATCTTCCAATCGAGACGCTCAATACCACTATCAGCTAGACGTACTATAGTAGCGAGTGCCTGCTGAATAAGTTGCCGATTTTTTAAGGTTGGTAAACGATCAATTAATTCAGCGATATCCGCTTGGAGAAACTCTAACGTATCAAACGACGCAGATGAGGTCATGAGAACTGCCGCCACAATGGATTATATTTTACTTAATTTTGATGTGTGATTTATAACTACTTTGCGTTTTTATTAATTCTTATTCGTAAGTTTTTATCGTCAACTATTAACTATTTGATTAAAAGAAAAGACATCTGTGATTAACAATTAACCAAGGCGCTAATTCTGATTTAAAAAGACTTGGTGTCTTAATGGTAGGACTTACGCAATAACTCTCTAAAACCTCTTTACTTGGTGTCCTTTGTGTCCTTTGTGGTTCATTTTTTCATAATTTTGCGTAAGTCCTGAAATGGTAAAAAATATTGAACTACCAAGGCAACTAAGGAGGACACTTGCATGGTGAGGCAGTCGGAAGTTTTCCAAAGGGGGAGCTGCTGTAAAGCCTGCGGCATAACAATTCTTAGAGACGCACGCTAAGCGTAGCTTGCTACCCTACGGGGTAGCAAGTGTCATCGGCTTTGCCACGCCAGTCCACACAATAGGGGGAACCGCCACATCACAAGTAAGCGGGCTTGACTTGTACTTCTTTGGAGAAACAAGCTACGTGCAGTGTTTCCCCTTCAAAGAAGCAACTGGCATCAAATGTGTCCGTCACACAAAGACAAAAAGGATTTTCATGAGTTCTAGTGTAAGTACTTGATGATAACTACTTGATGGTAATTTGATAGTCTTTACCACAAGAGAAAGTTTTGTTGAGACGCGAAACTTCGCGCCTCGCAAACTTGTTGACAAATATTTACCTAAAACTAAAGCAAATAGACGAATCCAAAGGACTTTAGCGCCGATTGAGTTTCAAAGATACTTTTCCAAAGTATTAGCTAATGTAGTTTTAGGCACGGCACCGACGACCATATCAACTCTTTGCCCATCTTTAAAAATCATTAAAGTAGGAATGCTGCGGATACCGTACTGACTGGCAACATTAGGATTCTCATCCGTGTTGACTTTCACAACTTTTAATTGACCTTCGTATTGAACGGAAATTTCATCTACAACAGGGGCTACCATCCGACAGGGACCACACCAGGGGGCCCAAAAGTCAACTAAAACGGGTACATCGCTGTCGAGTACTTCTTGCTTAAAAGTAGAATCTGTAACTTGTTCGGCTGATGACATGCCTAAAAACCTTTGCCAATTATATTTCTTAGTTTCGTGAAAATTCTACCATAGCAAAAACAGCAGCTTAGAAGTGAAGGATGTACATTTGCAAAGAAGCTGAAGATTTTATTTAAAACATAAGGAACCGCCCGAACAGTAGTCCGGGCGGAGTGTGGTGTGAGGAGTGAACGGAAACATGCGTCTCCGCTATTTCTATTGTAGGCGAGATATGTGATTTTTCCAGTCATTGGTCAAGAGTCTGGAAAAATTTTCTTAAGGATTTGAAGTAGGGAATTGGGCATGGGACACTTGTACTGAGCGTAGCTGAAGTATGGGGCATCCCTTCTCTACGAGAGGCTGCGCGTTAAGCGTAGCTATGCGTAGCTATGCGGTAGGCTTTACGGCTGCGCCCTTCTCTATGAGAGGCTGCGCCAACGACTGCGCTCAGGCTAAACTCAGAGCGAGTGGGCATGGGGCATAGTAAAAAATTTATTTCTTATTAATTAT